>JAIOPW010000126.1 GCA_021413665.1 Rhodocyclales bacterium
TCCGATCCGGTATCGCCGCCGCCGATGACCACGACATGCTTGCCCTTGACGTTGATCGGATTCTTGCCGCCGCCCGAGACTTCCTTGTTCTGCGGAATGAGGAACTCCAGCGCGAAGTAGACCCCTTCGAGCTCGCGACCGGGAACCGGCAGGTCGCGTGGATTTTCGGCGCCACCGGCTAGCACCACGGCAGCGAAATCCTTCTTCAACTGTTCCGGGGTGATCGTCTTGGTCGCATCGTTGATCACACCCTTTGGCAGGGCTGCCGCGGTCACCATGGTACCAGTGACGAACCTGACACCCTCGACCTTCATTTGCGCCATGCGCCAGTCGATCAACCGCTTGTCCAGCTTGAAGTCGGGAATGCCGTAGCGCAGGAGGCCGCCGATGCGATCGTTCTTCTCGAATACCGTCACGGCGTGGCCGACGCGCGCCAGTTGCTGCGCCGCGGCCAGCCCGGCCGGGCCGGAGCCGACGATGGCGATTTTTCTCCCGGTCTTCTTCGTCGCCGGTTGTGGCACGACCCAGCCGTTCTCGCCGGCCTTGTCGATGATGGCGCGCTCGATCGATTTGATGCCGACCGGCGTCTGCGGTATGTTCAACGTGCAGGCGGCCTCACACGGGGCGGGGCAAATACGGCTGGTGAATTCCGGAAAATTGTTGGTCGAGTGCAGCATATCGATGGCTTCGCGCCACTTGCCCTTGTAGACCAGGTCGTTCCAATCGGGAATCAGGTTATTGACCGGGCAGCCGTTGTTGATGGATGCGCATTGCCGCCTTCTCATAGCTCTCGGAAATGCGCTGAAACTCGAGGAATCCTGTGGGCTTGCCCATTACGCGGCCTCCTTCAGCCGGGTCGCTTCCAGTTCCTTCAGGGCGCGACGATATTCATGCGGAAATACCTTGACGAACTTGCTGCGGGCCTTGGTCCAGTCGGCGAGCAGCGCCTTGGCCCGTCCGCTGCCAGTCAGGGCGGCGTGCTGCTCGATCATGCGCTTGAGTTGGGCTTCGTCGGTCTGGTGGCGATGCCGCATGCCGTCATCGGGCTGCTCCGCATCGGGTAGCACCCTGTCCAGCGCAACCATGGCCATGTTGCAACGCCTGGCGAACATCCCGTCTTCGTCGTAGACGTAGGCGATGCCACCCGACATGCCGGCCGCGAAGTTGCGCCCGGTGAGGCCGAGTACGGCCACGGTGCCGCCAGTCATGTATTCGCAGCCGTGGTCGCCGGTTCCCTCGACGACGGCCGAAGCTCCCGAGTTGCGCACGCCGAAACGTTCGCCAGCGACGCCGCGGAAGAAAACCTCGCCTTCGGTGGCGCCGTAAAGCACGGTGTTGCCAACGATGATGTTTTCGCAGGGCGTGCCGCGGAACGCGGCGGGCGGACGCACGATGATGCGGCCGCCGGAGAGACCCTTGCCCACGTAGTCGTTGGCTTCGCCGGTCAGGTCGAGGGTGATGCCGCGCGCGAGGAAAGCGCCGAAGCTCTGCCCGGCGGTACCGGTGAGCTTGACGACGATGCTTTCGTCAGCCAGGCCGTCGGCGCCCTTGCGCTTCGCCACTTCGTGCGACAGCAAGGTACCCACCGTGCGGTTCTGGTTCCGGATCGGCGATTCGATGACCACCTTCTTGCCGTGATCCAGGGCTGGTGCCGCTTTTGCGATCAGGCTGTGATCCAGCGCACCGGCCAAACCATGGTCTTGCGCCTCGGTATGACGAGCGGATACGCCGGCGACTTCCGGCCGCCGATAGAAGATGCGCGAGAAGTCGAGCCCCTTCGCCTTCCAGTGGTCGACGCCCTTTCTCATGTCGAGCAAGTCGGAACGGCCGATGAGATCGTCGAACTTGCGGATGCCAAGCTGCGCCATCAGTTCACGCACCTCTTCGGCGACGAAGAAGAAGTAATTGACGACATGCTCGGGTTGGCCCGAGAAACGCGCGCGCAAAACCGGATCCTGGGTCGCAACGCCGACCGGGCAGGTATTCAGATGGCACTTGCGCATCATGATGCAGCCCTCGACTACCAACGGCGCCGTTGCAAAACCGAATTCGTCGGCACCCAGCAGTGCGCCGATCACCACGTCGCGGCCGGTCTTCATCTGGCCGTCGGCCTGGACGCGGACTCGTCCGCGCAGACGATTGAGCACCAGGGTCTGCTGGGTCTCGGCCAAGCCGAGTTCCCACGGCGTACCGGCGTGCTTGATCGACGAGATCGGCGACGCACCGGTGCCGCCATCGTGGCCGGCGATCACGACGTGGTCGGCCTTGGCCTTGACCACGCCGGCGGCCACCGTGCCGACGCCGATTTCCGACACCAGCTTGACCGACACACTGGCTTCCGGATTGGAGTTCTTCAGGTCGTGAATCAGTTGCGCCAGGTCCTCGATCGAGTAGATGTCATGATGCGGCGGCGGCGAAATGAGCTGGACGCCGGGCACCGAGTGGCGCAGGAAGCCTATGTACTCGGAGACCTTATGGCCCGGCAGCTGGCCGCCTTCGCCAGGCTTGGCGCCCTGCGCCATCTTGATCTGGATCTGGTCAGCATTGGCCAGGTACTCCGCCGTTACGCCGAAGCGGCCCGACGCGACCTGCTTGATCGCCGAGCGCAGGCTGTCGCCGGCCTTGAGCGGAATGTCGCGCGCGATGCGGCTCTTGCCGATCACGCTGGCCAGCGTGCTGCCGGCGGCGACCGGCTTGAAGCGCATGCGGTCCTCTCCGCCTTCGCCGGTGTTCGATTTGCCGCCGATGCGGTTCATGGCGATCGCCAAGGTCGTGTGCGCTTCGGTTGAAATGCTGCCCAGCGACATGGCGCCGGTGGCGAAGCGCTTGACGATTTCCCTAGCCGACTCCACTTCGGCGAGCTGCACCGCGGCGCCTGCCGGCTTGATCTCGAACAGGCCGCGCAAGGTCATGTGGCGCCGCCCCTGGTCGTTGATCAGCTTGGCGTATTCCTTATAGGTTTCGGTCTTGCCGGAACGCGTCGCATGCTGCAGCTTGGCGATGGCGTCCGGGGTCCACATGTGTTCTTCGCCGCGCACGCGGAAGGCATATTCTCCACCGCAGTCGAGCATGCCGGCAAGCACGGGATTGCCGCTCCAGGCGTCGGCGTGCGTACGCAACGCCTCCTCGGCGACTTCCTTCAGGCCGATGCCTTCGATCTTGGTCGGCGTGCCCGCGAAGTAGCGATTGACGAGGTCGGACGAAAGGCCCACCGCCTCGAAAATCTGCGCGCCGCAGTAGGACTGGTAGGTAGAGATGCCCATTTTGGACATCACCTTCATCAGGCCCTTGTTGATGGCCTTGATGTAGTTCTTCTGCGCCTCGTATGCCGTCGGCTTGTTTGGCAACTGCCCGGCAATCGCGGCGATGCTTTCAAAGGCCAGCCAGGGATGGATCGCTTCGGCGCCGTAGCCGGCCAGCGTGGCGAAATGGTGCACTTCGCGTGCGGCGCCGGTTTCAACCACCAGACCGCACGAAGTGCGCAGGCCGATCTTCACCAGATGCTGGTGAACCGCCGAGCATGCCAGCAGCGCGGGGATCGGCGCGTGCTCGTGGTTGACGGCGCGATCGGAAAGTATGACAACGCTATAGCCCGCCGCCACGGCCTGTTCGGCGCGGACGCAAACCTGGTACAGGGCGCGGCCCAGTCCCGCCGAACCTTCGGCCGCGGGCGTCGTGATGTCGACGACGATGGGCCGGAAGGTTCCCTTCGTCAGGTCGTCGATCCTCTTCAGCTTGGCCATGTCGGCCGGCGAAATTATCGGCTGATGAACTTCGAGGCGCGGTGCCGGCCTGGTCTCGTCCACACCCAGCAGATTCGGGTGGGGGCTGACCAGCGATATCAGCGACATGACGATTTCTTCTCGGATCGGATCGATCGGCGGATTCGTCACCTGGGCAAACAGTTGCTTGAAGTAGTTGAACAGGGGCTTGGCCCGATCCGCGAGTACCGGCAGCGGACTGTCGTTGCCCATGGCGCCCGTAGCTTCCTCGCCCAGGGTGGCCATCGGCTCAAGGATGAACTTGAAGTCTTCCTGCGTGTAGCCGAAGGCCTGCTGGAATTTCAGCAACGGCCCATTCAGCCTTTCCTGCGACTTGACCTCGGGCATTTCGTCGACGAAGTGGCGCGAGGATTCGATCCACTTCCGGTAAGGCTTGGCGGTGGACATGGTGCGCTTGAGTTCTGCGTCGTCGATGATGCGGCCCTGTTCGAGATCGATCAGGAACATCTTGCCCGGCTGCAGGCGCCACTTCTTGACGATGCGCTCCTGCGCGATCGGCAGCACGCCGATCTCGGAGGACATCACTACCAGGTCGTCATCGGTGATCAGGTAGCGCGCCGGGCGCAGGCCGTTGCGGTCGAGCGTGGCGCCGATCTGGCGGCCGTCGGTAAAGGCCACCGCGGCCGGGCCGTCCCACGGTTCCATCAGCGCCATGTGGTATTCGTAGAAGGCGCGGCGTTCCTCGTCCATCAGCGGATTGCCCGCCCATGCTTCGGGGATCAGCATCATCATGGCGTGCGCCAGGCTGTAGCCGCCCATCACCAGCAATTCCAGGGCATTGTCGAAAGAGGCGGAGTCGGACTGTCCGTCGTAAATCAAAGGCCAGACTTTTTCAAGGTCCTCGCCCAGCACCGGGGACGAAATTCCATGTTCGCGCGCGCGCATCCAATTGACGTTGCCGCGCAAAGCGTTGATTTCGCCATTGTGGGCGATCATGCGGAAAGGATGGGCCAGATCCCAGGTCGGGAAGGTATTGGTGGAGAAACGCTGGTGCGCCAGCGCCATGGCGGAAACAGCGCGCTTGTCCTGCAGGTCGAGATAGTAAGTGCCGACTTGGTTGGCCAGTAGCATGCCCTTGTACACCACGGTGCGGCACGACATGGATGGCACGTAGAACATCTTGCCATCGGGAAGTTTCAAGGCCTGAATGGTGTGCCCGGTCGATTTGCGCAGGATGTAGAGTTTTCTCTCCAGCGCGTCTGCATCTGCAATGCCGGGGCCGGCGCCGATGAATACCTGGCGCACCACCGGCTCGATGTCTTTTGCGGCCTGGGCCAATCCGCTGTTATCAACCGGAACGTCGCGCCAGCCTAACAAAACCTGCCCTTCATAGCGAATGGCGCGTTCTATCACCGCCTCGCAAGCGCGCCGGCTGGCGTCGCCTCGCGGCAGGAAAACCATACCGACACCATAGCCGCCGGGAGGCGGCAGGGTAATGCCCTGCTGCGTCATTTCGGCGCGGAAAAACGCATCGGGAATCTGGATCAGGATGCCGGCGCCATCGCCCAGCAGCGGATCGTAGCCCGTGGCACCGCGATGTTCGAGATTTTGCAGAATCAGCAGCCCCTGCTCGATGATGCCGTGGCTCTTCTGGTTTTTTATGTGGGCAACGAAACCGACGCCACAGGCGTCATGTTCATTGGCCGGGTCGTACAGACCCTGGCGCTGGGGGAGGACCATCTTGTATTTCCTCGGTAGTGCGACCGGCATTCAGCCGGAGGCGGCCGGCAAAAAAGCCGGGGTGGTGCTTCTCCCCGGCCTTGGATGGTCCGCCTATAGGGGCGGACTAGGTTCCAAATATACCGCCAAAAGCGGTCGATTTCAATACGCTGCAACGCAGCATTCCGGCGTTACATTTCGCCTACCGCGAATAGGCGGCGGTACTCCTTCGTCGAGTAGCGGTCGGTCATGCCGGCAATGTAGTCCGCCGTGGCGCGAGGTACGCTCTCGCTTGCCGCCATTTCCTGATATTGGGGCGGCAGCAGGCGTGGGTCGGCAACGAAGGCGCCGAACAGGTCGCAAATGATTCTGCGCGCCTTGGATGTCATTCTCAGCACCTGAAAATGCTGGTACAGGTGGTCGCGCAAAAATATCTTGAGGGCGCGATTCTCTGCCCGCATCGCGTCGGTGAAGGCAATCAGGGGCGTGGCAGCGTGTACATCGGCCAGCGTTCCGGGCGCCGTTGCTGATATTCGCCGCGCCGACTCGGCCAGCAAATCAGTGACCTGGGCGTCAATCATGCGGCGTACGGTTTCGTGCACGCGGCGGCGGGTCGATAGCCGCGGAAATTCGGCATCCGCTTCCGCCGCATGACGGGAGAACAGGCTTACCTGTTCGAGTTGCTCCAGCGTCAGCAGGCCTGAACGCAAGCCATCATCGACGTCATGATTGTTGTAGGCGATCTCGTCCGCCAGGTTGCAGATCTGCGCCTCCAGCGACGGCTGGCGACCTTCCAGGAATCGCCTGCCGAGTTCGCCGAGTTCCCGGGCGCGCGACGGCGAGCAGTGCTTGAGGATGCCCTCCCGGGTTTCGAACATGAGGTTGAGGCCGTCAAAGGCGCCATAGCGCTCTTCAAGGCGATCCACGATCCTCAGGCTCTGCAGATTGTGTTCGAAGCCGCCATGCCCCTGCATGCATTCGTTAAGGGCATCCTGGCCGGCGTGGCCGAACGGGGTATGCCCCAGGTCGTGGGCGAGCGCAATGGCTTCCGTCAGGTCGTCGTTGAGACGCAGGGCGCGCGCGATCGAGCGGGCGATCTGCGCCACCTCGATGCTGTGCGTCAGGCGGGTGCGGAACAGGTCGCCTTCGTGATTGACGAATACTTGCGTCTTGTACTCAAGGCGGCGAAACGCGGTGGAATGCACGATGCGGTCACGGTCGCGCTGAAACTCGCTGCGCGCCTTGGGCCGTGGTTCAACAAGGGCGCGGCCGTTGCTGTTGATGTCGCTTACCGCGTACGGCGCCAGATCACCCATTACAGCAGGATTCGATGGCCGCGACGATTTCCTCGCGTGGCGCATCGGCATATGTCACGGCTTGCGCCAGAACCCTGAGCAGGACCAGGCGCAAATTGCCGGCAACCACCTTTTTGTCGTGGGACATCAGTTCGAGGTAGCGGTCCGCACCGAGGTTCGGCGCCGCAACAGGAAGGCCGGCGCTCTGCAACAGGGTACGTACGCGCTCCACATCCGCAACCGACAGCCAGCCGAGCCGGCGCGAGAGTTCGACGGCCATCACGGTGCCGGCGGCAACGGCTTCGCCATGCAGCCATTCACCGTAACCGATGCCGGTCTCTATCGCGTGGCCGAAGGTGTGTCCAAGATTCAGCAACGCCCGCCCGCCTTCCCTGGCCGTCTCCAGCTCATCAGCCGCCACGACTTCGGCCTTGTTGGCGCAGGAACGCTCGATCGCATGGGCAAGCAACTCGCCGTTGCGAGAGAGAAGACCCTCCATGCTGACTTCAAGCCACTTCAGGAATGGTAGATCGCGAATCAGCCCATACTTGATGACCTCGGCCATCCCGGATGATAGTTCGCGGTCCGGCAGCGTTTGCAGCGTATCTGTATCGGCCAACACCAGTTTCGGCTGCCAGAAGGCACCGACCATGTTCTTGCCTCGCGGATGATTGATTCCCGTCTTGCCTCCCACCGACGAGTCGACCTGCGATAGCAGGGTGGTCGGTATCTGCACGAATGGCACGCCGCGCTGGTAGGTGGCGGCGGCAAATCCGGCCAGGTCGCCGATAACGCCTCCGCCGAGGGCAATGATGGTGGTGCCACGATCACATCGACTGGCCAGGAGGGCATCGTAAATGAGGTTGAGCGATTCCGAGTTCTTGTACACTTCGCCATCGGGAAGAATAATCGGCGTAACGTCGACGCCGACTTTCTCCAGGCCTTTGGCGAGGACGTCCAGATATAACGGCGCGACAGTGGTATTGCTGACCAGCGCGACACGTGCCGTCGGCAATACCGGCTGTATCAGTTCGGGACGGGAAAGCAGGCCGGCACCGACCAGTATCGGATAGCTCCGCTCGGCAAGGGAAACATTCAGACGGCGCATTCTGGTACAAGCCCTTTAGTTGCTGCTACGGCTCGGAATGTCGACCTTGTCGTCTCCGGCCTTCGACGACACCGCGTTTTCAACCTGCTTTACAAGGTGGCTGATGCTGCCACCAATGCTGTTGACAATGATGTCGGCCACCTCGCGGTACAACGGGTCGCGCTGGGCGAAGAGCTCTTCGATCTTGCTCATGGGGTCGGCAACCTGCAACAGCGGCCGGTTGGGATCAAGGCGCGTTCGTTCGTATAGCAGTCGCGGCGCGGCATGCAGATAAACCACGGTGCCTCCCTGCTTGAGCGCGGCACGATTTTGGGGGCGAAGCACCGCACCGCCACCGGTGGCGACGATCAGGTTCGATTCTGCGGCCAGTTCCGCAATCACTTTTGATTCGCGGTCACGAAAACCCTGCTCGCCCTCAATGTCGAATATCAGCGGAATCCGGACTCCCGTACGCGCTTCGATCTCGTGATCGGCGTCGATGAACGACCGTTGCATGCGCCTTGCCAACTGACGCCCAACAGTCGTTTTGCCGGCGCCCGGCATGCCTACCAGGTAAATGTTGTTCTTTGCATTCACCAGCGGATTGTAGCAGCGCATCCGAACGGGGACGCCCCCCAGGCTGTACTTAGGGTACATAAAGGAAAGGGGCCGGCTGTGGTGCCGGCCCCTTTTGCGAGAAGAAACCCGCGGCCTAGCGTTGGGTCAGTGAATCGCTGACGATGCGAGGCGTAATGAAGACCAGCAGCTCGCTGCGCGACTGGCTCTTCGTCGTCGTCTTGAACAGGAAGCCGACATACGGCAGGTCGCCGAGGAACGGGACACGGTCCTGGCTCTGCACGTCCGATTCACGTGCGAAGCCGCCTATCACCACTGTTCCGCCATTTTCGACGATCACATTGGTGGTCACCGTATTGGTGTCAAGGCTGCCGGTCGTCGCATTGGTAATCGTGCTCTTGGCAATGTTCAGTTCAAGGCTGATGCGATTGTCCGGATTCACCGAAGGCGTGACGCCAAGGGTGAGGGGCGCCGAAATGGTCTGGTAGATCGGCAGGCCGGTTGTCGCATTTACCCCTGTAAGAATGGTTACCTGCTGCGTGTTGTTTATGGTCGCCGGCTTACGGTTGAGCGTTACGATTCTTGGCGATGAAATCGTCTTGTTGCGGGAATCGTTCTCTGCCGCCTGCAGTTCAAGGGCCAGCAACTTCGTACCGGCGTTGTTGAACAGCATCAGGCCAATGTTGGCTGCCGCGGCCAGCGAATAGCTAGGTTGGAAAATGTTGGTCGATCGCGTCAGAGTCGGCGCCACCGGCGCGCCGAAGGTATCCACGTTGGAGAAACTGGTCGTGGTGCCGAATGCCATTCGAGTTCCATTGGTTCCAGGCACTTCGTAGCCGCGATTGCCAAGTGCTGACGAGTCCGCCAGCCGCAAGCGCATACCAAGGGAATTGGCGAACCCTGTTGATGCCTCCACAATACGGGCCTCGATCATCACCTGCTTGGGTGGGATGTCGACATTGCGGATGACTTCGCGAATGGCTTCGATCACCGAAGCCGTGTCGCGAACGAATACCTGATTGGTAGCGTCATGCACCGAAATTCCTCCGCGCGCAGTCAGCATGCCTCGGGTCGGTCCGCCCGCAGCCGCAGCTACGGGCGCAGCGGCCCCAGGTGCTGCACCAGGAGCGCCGGGGGCCGGGGCTGCGCCGCCAGCCGCGCCCGTGGCAACGCTGGTGGAGAAGCTGCTGTTCACCAAGGATACGATGTCCGAGCCCTTGACATAGCTGAGCTTGAACGTCTCGGCTACCAGCGGTGCGATATCGCTCGCTCGCGTCAATTCGTCCGCAGTGTCCTGATCGCGCTTTTGCAACACCGCCCGATCGCCGAAGAGGACGATGTCGTTGCGCACCCGCATCCCTGCATTGACCTGGGCCATGATGATCTCCAGCGCCTGGTCATATGGAATGTTGTCGAGGTTTGCGGTGACCGTTCTACCGCCCAGCGAAGGATCTATCAACACGTTCTTGCCGGAAATGTCGGCCAGGGTGCGCAACACCATGGTGGCATCGGCGCCGAAGAAGTTGATGGAGACTCTCTGCCCCTGCTGCCCAGTTTGGACCAGCTTGTTGGCGTCGTCGGTCGGGATCGGCTTGACTTCGATGGTCAGCTGGTTGTTGGCCAGATGCGCCTGGTGAAACCAGCGACCACGGGCGGCTATGTCAAGGCGGGTCAGGTTGCCTGAAGCGCGAGAGGTGATCATCGTCACCGGAGTTGCGAAATCATTGACGTCGCGCCTGTTTTGCAAGCGCTCGGGCAAGTCGACGTCACGCAATTCGACGACAAGGCCGGTACCCGTGCGGCGGATGTCTATCGGTACGGTGCCGTCGGTCAATTCCACGAGGATCGATGCCTGTCCGTCTTCGCCACGACGGAACACGATGTCGCGAACCGCGGCGGTGTCCGCAGCAGGTAGGGGCTTGGACGCGGCAACGGCTTGTGCCGCGGGCTGATATACGCTCGGCGCGGGTTCCTGGTTAGCCTGAATGCTTTGCGCCTGAAGCTTGATGTACAGCACGTCGCCGGCTATTTCGGTCGAGAACTTGGTCGGACGATAGAGGTTCAGGACCAGCCGCGTCAGTTTCTCGGTCTGCACCAGATTCAGGCTCTTCAGATCGCCTGTCGCCACCTGCTGGGTGGACTGGCCGGACTGGTTGTCTGTCTCCGGAAAATCTATCACCACCCGTGGCGGCTCGACTACGCTCCAGTTTCCCGGCAGGGACTTCAGGGGAGCGGCCATCTGCACCTTGAGCAGCACCTGATCTCCGTCGCGCCGGACTTGTACCTGCTTGATTGAATTTTCAGCCGCAATCGATGCGCCGGACAAGCCTAGCCAGAAACCTGCGATGGCAACAGCGGCGATTTGGAAATTTCTCATCAACGTCCTCCTTCTTTCGGCACCATGAGCACCTTCTCCTGCTCGACCCAAGCACCGCCTGGATCCTTTACGGTTTCAAGCACCGTGACGCTCTCTCTGGAAATTGCCGTGATCTTGCCGAAGCTACGGCCCATGTATTCACCCACCCGCACGTGCTTGGGCTTGTTCGGTGCCGGAGTCTGGATCAGGGCATACGGCACTGCTCCGGCCATGATGATGCCAACCACCTTGAGATCCTCGATCGGGAAGATTTCCAGCGGCTGCTTCGGCCGGCTGCGGTCCGGTGCCGTCTTGTCCGCCACTGCCTCCTGGGTCACTATCTTGCCTGCGGCAAAGGGCGGTGTGAGGGTTTCGGTTTCATAGGCCACCACCGGAAATGCGGTGATTTCAGGCAGCGGCGCGACCCGGCCCTTCATGCTCTTGGCCTCTTCGCGCATCCAGGCCCGCAGATCCTGATGCTCCTCGGTGGCGCAGCCCAGCAGCAGCAATGGGCACAGGAAAAGAATTCCACGAGATTTCATTTCTTGCCTGCCTTCGCGGCTTGTTGCGCCTTCTTCTGGTTGGCCAGCTCTGCGTCGTCAAGATAGCGGAAAGTCTTGGCGGTGCTTCGCAGCGTCAGCGTCCCATTGGGGTTCGTGCCCAAATTGATGTCATTCAGGGTAACAATACGTGGCAACTTGGCCAGGTCCCCGGTGAAAGCGCCAATATCGTGGTAGCCGCCGATAAGCATCAGCGTAATCGGCACCTCGGCATAGAATTCCTTGGGTGCCTCACCGCCCGGCTTGAAGAGTTCGACAGACAGGCCCCTGGCCTGCGCCGCCTTGTTGATATCGACCAGCATGTCGCCCATTTCAGCCTTGTTCGGCAACTGCTTGAGCAAGGCACCGAAAGAGCGGTCGATCTCAGCCAGTTGGCGGCGGTACTCGTCAAGATTGACAGCCTGTCGCTTCTTGTTGATCCAGTCGTCCTTGTGCTTGGCCTCAAGATTCTTCTTGGCCTCGAGCTCCTCCAACTGGACACTCCAGCCGAAGCCGCCGAAGCCCCAGGCGGCTGCAATCAGGGCTACAAAAAGACTCAACAAAATTACGACGCGGGGTGCCAGCGGCCACAATCCCGGATCCTTGGGATCCAGAGTCTTGAAGTCCATGGCCAGTTGCTGGAAATCGACCATTGGCGCCTTCGGTGCCGCCGACTCCTCGGCGGCCTGCTTGTCAGCCGTACGCTCGACGGGTGACTTCTTCTTGATCAGCGAAGACAGGGAGGGCAGTTTCATCATTTCTTCCCTGGCGCGGGCGCCGGCTTGGCTCCTGGAGCCGTTGTAGTCTGGCGGGTAATGATGGTAATAATGCTGAACGCATTCAAACGCCGACCCGCCACGGTTTCGGCCTTGGTCTCAACCAGTGCCGAGCGCTCAAGCAGGGGTGAGTCATCAAGATTATTCATCAGCGTGGTGATTCGTGCGTTTGACTGGGCGTAACCGGTGACGACGATCCTGGGCCCGGTCTGAACAAGAGTACGCAAGTAAATGCCCTCCGGCACCTGCTTGGCCAACTCGTTGAAAAGGTGCACTGTTTCCGTGCGATTTGCCTGCAACGCTTCGATCACCCGCTTGCGGGCCAGCAATGCGTCGGTCTGTTCCTTGATCTTCTTGATCTCGTCGATTTCCTTGTCCAGGCTGGCGATCTCGCGCTTGAGGAATTCGTTCTTCTCGTCCTGCGCATTGGTCCGCGTATTGATGATCGAAAACCCAAGGAACCATATCAGGGCCGCCAGCACCGAAACCAGTCCAAGCAGGACATAGAACTGCTGGCGCCGCGCCTTGCGCTTTGCCTCGCGATGGGGAAGAAGATTGATCCGGATCATTAATCGAACTTCCTCAGCGCAAGCCCGCAAGCCACCATCAGGGCCGGCGCATCCGCGGCAAGCTGCTTGGCACGAATCCGCGGAGAAATCGCCATGCCGGCAAACGGATCCGCCAACTGGGTATTGACGTTGGTGCGCTGACCGACAAGCTCGGCCACACCCGGAACCAGCACCGATCCACCAGCAAGGATGATGTGATGCACTTCGTTATACGGGGTCGAGGTGAAGAAGAACTGGAGTGCGCGCGCTACTTCCTGGGCCAGATTCTCGATGAAAGGATGAAGAATTT
>JAIOPW010000127.1 GCA_021413665.1 Rhodocyclales bacterium
AGCCCTTCGTGATAATGATCGCCGGCGTCAATGGCGCCGGCAAGACCACCTCGATCGGCAAACTGGCCAAGCACTTCCAGGGCCAGGGCAAGAGTGTCCTGCTGGCCGCCGGCGACACCTTTCGCGCCGCCGCGCGCGAGCAACTGGCGGCCTGGGGCGAGCGCAACGGCGTCACCGTCATCGCCCAGGAGTCCGGCGATCCGGCGGCGGTCGTGTTCGATGCCATCAGCGCCGCAAGGGCGCGCAAGATCGATGTCGTCCTTGCCGACACCGCCGGACGCCTGCCGACCCAACTGCACCTGATGGAAGAAATCGCCAAGGTGCGGCGCGTGATAAAGAAGGCGGACGACTCGGGGCCGCACGAAGTGCTGCTGGTGCTCGACGCCAACATCGGACAGAACGCGGTGCAACAGGTCAAGGCTTTCGACAAGGCAATCGGCGTCACCGGCCTGGTCATCACCAAGCTCGATGGCACGGCGAAGGGCGGCGTCCTCGCCGCCATCGCCCGCCAGTGCCCGAAGCCGGTGCGCTTCATCGGGGTCGGCGAAGGCATCGACGACCTGCAGGCCTTCCGCGCCGGCGAGTTCGTCGAGGCGCTGCTGGGACCGGCCTAGTGATTCGCTTCGACCGCGTTTCCAAGCGCTACCCGCCAGGCCTCGACGCACTTTCCGACCTCAGTTTCGAGGTGGCGGAGCGCGAGATGGCGATCGTCAGCGGACATTCCGGCGCCGGAAAATCGACGCTGCTGAAGCTGATCGCCGCAGTCGAAAAACCCACCGGCGGAGCGGTACTGGTCGGCGGCCAGAACGTGGGCGGATTGGCGCGGTCCGCCCTGCCCTATCTGCGGCGACGCATCGGCATGGTGTTCCAGGACCAGAAGCTGCTCTTCGATCGCAGCGTGTTCGAGAACGTCTTGCTGCCCCTGTCGATCGCCGGTTTCCCGCCCCGGGATGCAGCGCAGCGCGTTCGCGCCGCGCTGGACAAGGTCGGCCTCGCCACCCGCGAGAAGGCCCTGCCGATCATGCTCTCTGGCGGCGAACAGCAACGCCTGGCCATCGCCCGCGCAGTGGTGGGCCGGCCGAACCTGTTGCTGGCCGACGAGCCCACCGCGCATCTCGACCGCGATACGGCGGCCGACGTGGCGCGCATCTTTCACCAGTTTCACGACGTCGGCGTCACCATCCTGATCGCCACCTATGCCGGCGAACTTTTTCCCGGCGCACGACGCCTGCGGCTGGATCACGGAAAGCTGATGGCATGAAGGCCTGGGTCGTCGGCCATCGCGACGCCGCCCTGCTGGCATTGCGCAGACTCGCGGGCGCCCCGGTCAACAGCCTGCTCTCGCTGCTCGCCATCGGTGTCGCGCTGACCCTGCCCGCGGGAGGCCAGATGCTGGTCGCCAACGCCTTGCATCTGGCCGGCACGACCTCCGCCGTACCGCAGATCTCGGTGTTCATGGCGGCGAGTGCGGAACGGCGGGCGGCATCCGAAATCGAGTCGCGCCTTGGCAAGTACGGCGGCGTAAAGCAGGTTCAGTTCCTTCCCCGGGAAGAAACCCTGGCACGCATGAAAGGCAACCCCGGTTTGCGCGATGTAATCGAAGCCCTGCCGGGCAACCCGTTTCCCGACGCTTTTATCGTTACCGCCACGGATGACCGCCCCGAAGCGATGGAAAAACTTGCGCAGGAGTTTCGCCAGTGGCCCAAGGTCGAACATGTGCAACTCGATTCGGCCTGGGTACGCCGTCTCGATGCCCTGCTCAAGCTCGGCCGCACGGCAACGATCCTGCTTGGCACATTGCTTGGCGTCGGACTGATCGCGATCAGCTTCGGCAGTATCCGCATGCAGATACTCATGCACCGGGCCGAGATCGAGGTCAGCCAGTTGCTCGGCGCCACGGACGGATTTATCCGGCGACCCTTCCTCTACTACGGCGTGCTGCTGGGACTTGGCGGGGGTATCGTGGCCTGGCTGCTGGTGGGCGCGGCGACCTGGTGGCTGCGCGCCCCTTTGGGCGAGTTGGCGCGACTGTACGATCTCAGCCTCGTCCTGCATACCCTCGACGCACGCGATTCCTCGCTGTTGCTGGGATTTGCCGGCTGCCTCGGCTGGACAGGCGCGACGATCTCCCTCCGGCAACATCTGCAACCCCTGTGACGCCGGCCTTTTGGAGAAATCCCACATCGAGCCTTGCGCAGGCGGCAACACTGGAACCGAAGCCACTATTTGGGCGATAATAGATAAATGAGCGAAGAGCAACCCATCGAGCAGGCGCCGCCGCCCGAAGCCGCCCCCAGCGATCCGGCGCCTCCTGAGCCCGGCCGCAACGAACCGCAAGCGCCGGACCCGCGGCGGCGCCTGCGCGAGCTTCTGGCAATTCCCGACCATCAGCGCACGGATGCGATCTGGGATGAGATCATCGAGCTCGAAATTTGCCTCGCGCCAGGCAACCGCATCCAGCCCGGTGCTCAGCAGGCAGAACCCGGGCGACGCCAGCAACAAGCTCCCGGTCAAGGTCAGGGTCGACGCCCGGAGCAACCCCGGCGGCAGGATCAGACGCCGGGAGCCAAGCCTTCCAAGCGCTTCTTCAAGAAGTCGAAGCGCCCGCCCGGGGCTCCACCGAAGGTCTGAGCCGGCCGGTTCGTTGCCCCGCAAAGCGACGACACGGCCCGAAAGCGGCAATTCCCGACAAAATCAATCGGGAACTTCCCCGGCGATTGGCACTCTCATGTGAGGAGTGCTAATATTGTCTTCAAGGAGGTTCCACCATGAGTCAAACCGTGTCTCTTGACCATTTCCCGATGCTTGCCGCCAGCGGTAGCATCGAGGCGTTCATCTCGGCCGCGAATCGTGTGCCGATGCTGAGCGAGGCGGAGGAGCAGTCGCTTGCCCGCCGTTTCCGCGATCAGGAGGATCTGGATGCCGCGCGCCAATTGGTGACGTCGCATCTGCGGCTGGTCATCTCGATTGCCCGCGGCTACTTGGGTTACGGGCTGCCCCACGCCGACCTGATTCAGGAAGGCAACATCGGCCTGATGAAGGCGGTCAAACGCTTCGATCCCGACCGCGGCGTGCGCTTGGTGTCCTTCGCCATGCACTGGATCAAGGCCGAGATCCACGAATACATCCTGAAAAACTGGCGCCTGGTCAAGATCGCCACGACCAAGGCCCAGCGCAAGCTGTTCTTCAATCTGCGCAGCATCAAGGCTTCGCTGGCCCAGGACGCAAACTCACCGCAGGGCTTCAACACCTTGGGCGCAAACGAAGTGACGGCCGTGGCGAAGCAATTGGGCGTCAAGCCGGAAGAAGTCATTGAAATGGAAACGCGCCTGACCGGCGCGGATGTTTCGCTGGAGCCGACATCGGACGATGACGAGGACAGCTACGCACCGATCGCCTACCTGGCAGCGGATCGCAGCAGTGAGCCTGCGGCAATGCTGGAGCGCAAGGAATATGACCGCTTGCAGGACGAGGGGCTCGGCTCCGCGCTGGCGAGCCTGGACGAACGCAGCCGGACCATCGTTCAGCGCCGCTGGCTGGTGGCGGACGGGGAAGAGGCCGCAACACTGCATGAGCTGGCAGCCGAGTATGGCGTCTCGGCCGAACGCATTCGCCAGATTGAGGTCAAGGCCCTGCAAAAGATGAAGGGCAAGCTCGCGGCCTGACCTGCCGCGGCAGCGCAATCCGCAAAGGGCGACCTCCTCGCGGAGGCCGCCCTTTGTTTCTGGTGCGGCGGATGAACTCCCGGCCCTGAACCGAAAGGACGGATCAGAACGTCAGGTAGTGATCGATCAGCAGGGCGGCGAACAGCAAGGCCAGATACAAGATGGACCAGCGGAAGGTGATGCGCGCCACGGCATCGGAATAGTCTTTCCAGATCAGCCACGCATAGCCGAGGAAGACGGTGTCGAGCAGGACCGCCGAGGTCAGGTAGAACCCGCCCGACATACCTATCGCAAAAGGTACGATGGTCACCAGCGTCAGGCCGATGGTGTAGAAGAACACGTGGCGGCGGGTGTATTCGGCTCCATGGGTCACCGGCAGCATCGGCAGGCCGGCGGCGGCATATTCCTTGGTCCGGTACAGCGCCAGCGACCAGAAATGCGGCGGCGTCCACACGAAAATGATCAGGAACAGCAGCCACGCCTCCCCCGGCGCGTTGCCGGTCACCGCCGCCCAGCCGAGCACCGGCGGCATGGCGCCGGAAGCGCCGCCAATGACGATGTTCTGCGAGGTATTGGGCTTGAGAAATACGGTGTAGATCACCGCGTAGCCGACGAAGGTGGCGAAGGTCAGCCACATGGTGAAGGGATTCACGAAGGCGTAGAGCAGAAACAGCCCGCCGCCGCCGATTGCGCCCGAGAACAATAGCGTCTCCAGCGAATTGACGTCGCCCTGGGGCAAAGGCCGGCCACGGGTGCGCGCCATCAGCGCATCGATCTTCTGCTCGATCAGGCAATTCGCCGCCGCCGCCGCACCCGCCACCAGGGCGATGCCAACGGTGCCGGCCAGCAATATGCGCCACGGCACCATCCCGGGAACGGCGAGGAACATGCCGATCACCGCACAAAACACGATCAGCGATACCACGCGCGGCTTGGTCAGCTGGAAGTAATGGCGCAACCGGTCGGAGCCGGTTTGCAGTTTAAGGGTGGTGGATTTCACGCTTGAGGAATGAACGGTTGAAGCCGGAATGAGGACACGAGTTTAGCACGCGTCCCTGCTTTGAATGTCGCGGCAACCGCACCCGGAACGCACGATACGCATGGGCTGGCGGTCATTGCTGGAGCCGTTTGAGAAGCAGCAGATACCGCCGCCGGCAGTCGCTGCGAACCGACCGCAAGGGACAGCTCGCAAAAGTCGGCGCTGGCGACACGGCGTTCGCGAAGCCAGGCCTGACACCCGTTCTCCCGGCGGAAGCCCCGATCGCAGCCGCGGAGCGGAGCATTGGATTTCGTCGACCATTCACGCGGTCAGAACTTGATCAGCTTGCCGAGTTCGCGAATGAAGGCCTTCGGCTCGGGATCATCGGCGTAACGGAACACCAGCAGGCCTCGCCGGTCGACCAGGTTGATGTAACGGTTCTCGCCTCCACCCAGGAGTTGCAGCACCTTGCCTTCCGTCGCCCTGATGAGGACCAGGTCCGGGTGCGCCGCCATCAAGTCCGCGGCCGGCGCCGTGGTATCGGTGATCAGCCAAAGACGATCGATGCGCGCCACGTTTCGCCCCTGTGCCGTGCGTGCCTGTCGGGTCAGGTAAAGCGCATGCTGGCAGCGCTCGTCGCAGCTGCCCGGCGCCGCCAGGATGACCAGCCACTTGCCACTGACTTCGGGATGCTCCAGCTTCGCGCCGTCGGCGCGCACCAGAAATTCAAATGGAAGGCGCACCGGGTCCAGCGGCTGGCCGACCGTTGCCGTGACCTCGGGCGGCGAGACATAGCGGAAGTACAAGGCGGCCAGAAGCGGCAATACGCCAATCGCAACGATGGCCAGCACTATCAACCGGCCCTTGATCCGACCACGCGGCGCGGCCGCTGGTGTCGCAGTGGGGTTAATCGCGGTTTCGACTCGGGTGTAGCTGTCTTTTGTCATTTCTTTCGCCACGCAAAGAGGCCGTAGGTCGCCGCCATCAGGGCAAAAACCAGCCACATCGCCATATAGCCATGATGTTTGGTCGCCGGGTTTTCTGCGGAACCCCAGTCGCGAATCATTCCGCCATTGTCCGCACCGATCTGCAGCAGCAGCACCGGCAATGCGTCAAGGCCGCTGTGCCGGCGGTAGTCCGCTTCCCGCACATGCTGCCAGACGGCACCCTGCGGCGGGGTTTCCTGCAACTCGAAAATCCGCGTCTCGAAGCTGCGGGTCACCCCGGCAACCTCGATCTCACCCGTCGGCGACGCAACCACCGGAAGCTCGGATCGCAGTCGCGGCGCAGGTACCCAGCCGCGATTGACCAGCACGACCACTTCACTGCCGGACAACTGCAAGGGAGTGAGCACATGATAGCCGGGGCGGCTGCGATGGATCTTGTTGTCGAGAAACAGGGTCTTTGCCGGCAGCCAACGGCCACGGGCAATCGCCGCCCGGTCGATCAGTGCCTCGCGCTCACGCTGCTGAGCCGACAGGCTGACCGGTGTCGAGAGAAGCGCCGCCTGCTCGCGCTCGAAACGCTCGCCGCGCGTTGCGGCGCGCCAGTATTGCAGCGCGGCCATGGCGAGACAGGTCAGAAGCAGCATGAGAATCAGGGCCGGGCGCAGGTAATCGCGCAGGCTGGAAAAAGTCGGCATCGGCGGAGCGGTGGGCCTCGGTCGGGTTCGTCTGTGAACCGCGGGTCAGTTAGACTCGGCGTATTCGTCGAAAGGAAAAGTCATGCGCATCTTCGTCATACTGATGCTGATCGCCATCATTGCGAGCCTCGGCAGCGCACTGATATTTGTCTATCGGGATCGGGGCCAGGACAAGACTCGGGCGGTCAAGGCGCTGACCTTGCGGGTGGGTCTTTCCCTTGTCCTTTTCCTGCTATTGATGGCCGCGTACCGGTTTGGCTGGATAGGCGAACGCCTTTGATTCAAGGCTTCGCGGAGCACGCCAAGTGATTCCTCGGCGTGCCCGGGATTAAAGCCAATAGACGACGACGAACAGGCCAAGCCAGACGACGTCGACGAAGTGCCAGTACCAGGCGACGGCTTCGAAGGCGAAATGTCGCTCCGCGGTAAAGTGCCCCTTCATTGCCCGTACCAGGATCACGATCAGCATCGTCGCGCCAAGGGTCACGTGAAACCCGTGAAAACCGGTCAGCATGTAAAAGGTCGAGCCGTAGACGCCGGTCGTCATCTTGAGATTCATGTGGCTGTAGGCTTCGGCGTATTCGTAGGCCTGCAGGCTGATGAACAGCAGACCGAGTGCCACGGTCAATGCCAGGCCGGTAATCAACTGCTGTCGCTTGTTGGCGATCAATCCCCAATGCGCCCAGGTCACCGTGACGCCGGAACTCAGCAGCAGCAAGGTGTTGATTGCCGGGATGCCCCAGGCGTGCATTGGCGTAAATGCGTCTTTGGCCGCCGGTCCCGCAGTTGGCCAGACGTTCTTGAAGCCATCCCAGAGCGCCGCCTGATCGGGGCTGGCGATTTCAGGAACAGACAGGACGCGGATATAAAACAGGGCGCCAAAAAACGCCGCGAAGAACATGACTTCCGAAAAGATGAACCAGGCCATCGCCCAGCGGAACGAGCGATCCACCTGCGAGTTGTAACTGCCGCCCTCGGATTCGCCGATGACGCGGCCAAACCAGCCGAACAACATGTACACCATGACGGCAAACCCGGCCGCCAAGAGGAGACCCCCGCTGGCAATCGAATTGAACGTCAGCACGGCGCCACCTGCCAGCAGGAGCAGCGCCAGCGAGCCGACCAGCGGGAAATACGACGGGTCGGGAACGAAATAGCGGGTTGTGGATGCAGGGTGACTCATCTTGACCTCCTCGAAATCATACTGTCGTTATTGCGCTGTTAGCTTGTTGATGCGCCCGGTCACTGCTTGCTCATGCTGATTGCGACCGTTACCAGCGTGAGCACGAATACCAGCATGAAGACCAGCGCCGTGATCAGAATTTGCAGCGGCGACAAGGACGGCGCGTCCTGCTCGTGAAGCTTGTGCCCGCGAACGCCCAACAGACCCCACGCCACGGTGCGAATAGTACGCAGCAGTCGGCCCTTGGGCGGCGGATCGGGCCGGGTCATCGATCACTTCCGGCTTTCCGCAGACGTTGCCGACGCTGTTACGCTGCCCGCCGGCACCTCGAAAAACGTGTAGGAAAGCGTAAGGGTATTCACGTCTTCCGGCAGCGTCTTGTCGAGGACGAAGACCACCGGCATCTCGCGCACTTCGTGGGGAGCGAAGGTCTGCTGCTTGAAGCAGAAGCAGTCCAGCTTCTTGACGTAGCCACCCGCGTGCTGCGGGCCGTAACTGGGTACCGCCTGGCCGATCACGGTGGTGTCGCGCGTATTCTCGACCCGATACGTCACGTGCACGATATCCCCGGTCTTGACCGCGAGGCTGGTGGTCTCGGGCCGGAAACGCAGGCCGTTGTCGTGACTGTTGGCGTCGAACTCGAGTGTCACCGGCCGGGCCGGCAGCGCCGACGCGGCAACCCGCTGCGCTCGGTCTATGTCGTAAAGACCGGTCCATTCGCAAAACGCTTTGTACAGGCGCGGCTGGGCAGCAACAAACAGCAGGCTGCCGACCACCACCGCCAGCAGGCCGACGACAATGCGCCGGTTGCCGCCGACCTGCGGCAGCCGGTGCGCAGCAACCGCTCCAGCGGGGGCAAGGTGAGGGCTCAAGCGCCGGCCATCCACTGCCGGATAATGACGCTCAGAAACACGGCAGCGGCGAACAGCGCAAGGCCGATCGCTATGCGACGGTTGGCCTGCTCGCGGGACGCGTCGGCGCTCATCCGTGCGCCTCGGCCGGATCGAAAGCAGGCGGATCTTCGAAAGTGTGGTGCGGCGCCGGCGAGGGCACGGTCCATTCCAGTCCGTGTGCGCCATCCCACGGCCGGGCTTCGGCCTTGACGCCGCCCTTCATCGCCTTGAACACCACCACCAGCACCAGCAACTGGCTGAAGCCGAAGCCGAAAGAGCCAATGGTGGAAATCATGTTGAAGTCGGCGAACTGTTGCGCGTAGTCGGGGATTCGCCGCGGCATGCCCGCCAGGCCGAGGAAGTGCTGAGGGAAGAAGGCAATGTTGAAGAAGACCATCGACAGCCAGAAGTGCAGCTTGCCGAGGCCCTCGCTGTACATATGCCCGGTCCATTTCGGCAGCCAGTAGTAGAGGCCGGCATAGGCCGAGAACAGCGCCCCGGCGACCATGACGTAGTGGAAGTGGGCGACGACGTAATAGGTATCCTGCAACTGGATATCCACCGCGGTCATGGCCAGCACCAGGCCGGTCAGCCCGCCGATGGTAAACAGCACGAGGAAACCCAGCGCGAACAGCATCGGCGTTTCGAAGCTCAGCGAGCCGCGCCACATGGTGGTGACCCAGTTGAAAACCTTCACCCCGGTCGGGATCGCGATCAGCATCGTCGCATACATGAAGTAGAGTTGGCCGGTGAGCGGGATACCCGTCACGTACATGTGGTGGGCCCAGACGAAGAATGAAATCAGGCCGATCGCGGCAATGGCATACACCATCGAGGTGTAGCCAAACAGGCGCTTGCGCGAGAAGGCTGGAATCACGTGGGAAACCACGCCGAACGCCGGCAAGGCGATGATGTATACCTCGGGATGACCAAAGAACCAGAAGATGTGCTGGAACAGCACGGGGTCGCCGCCACCCGCCGCGTTGAAGAAACTGGTGCCGAAATGGCGGTCCGTCAGCAGCATCGTCACTGCACCGGCCAGAATCGGCATCGAGGCGATCAGCAGGAAGGCCGTCACCAGCCAGGTCCAGCAGAACAGCGGCATCTTCATCAGCGTCATGCCGGGCGTGCGCATGTTGAGGATGGTGGTGATGATGTTGATCGACCCCTAGATCGAGGACATGCCGAGGATGTGCACGGCGAAGATGGCCATGTCCATGCCCATGCCCATCTGCACGGACAGCGGCGGGTAAAGGGTCCAGCCAGTGCCGGCGGCGCCGCCGGGCACGAAGAGGGACGCGGTCAGCAGGATGGCGGCGGGCGGCAGCAGCCAGAAGCTCCAGTTGTTCATCCGCGCGAACGCCATGTCGGGCGCCCCGATCATCAGCGGGATCATCCAGTTGGCGAAGCCCACAAAGGCCGGCATGATCGCGCCGAACACCATGATCAGTGCATGCAGCGTGAGCATCTGGTTGTAGAACTCGGGGGCCACGTACTGCAATCCGGGCGACATCAGTTCGGCGCGGATGACCAGCGACATGGCGCCGCCAACCAGGAACATCACGAAACTGAACCACAAGTACATCGTCCCGATGTCCTTGTGGTTGGTCGTGGTGATCCAGCGCATGATCCCGGTCGGACCGTGGCCGTGGCTGTCGGCAGCGTGGTGCCCGGCGTGGGCGGCGTGTTGGTTGGCTTGCATAATCAGATTCTCCTGAAGACCGGTGGTGCAATCACTTGCCGCGAAGTGCCTTGACTTCGGCGGGCTGGATCAGTTCGCCGAGCTTGTTGCTCCACGCGTTCCGTTCGTAGGCGACAACGGCAGCAATATCGGTGTCGCTCAACTGGGCACCAAAGGCGGCCATCGCAGTGCCCGGCTTGCCCTTGAGGACAATGTCGAGGTGGCCCGCCTTTGGCCCCTTGGTGATCTTCGAACCGTCGAGCGCCGGGAATGCGGGTGGCAGGCCCGCGCCGTTCGGCTGGTGACACGCGGCGCAGTTGGCGGTATAAACCTTTTCGCCACGAGCCATAAGCTCGTCCATCTTCCAGACCTTGGTCGGGTCATCCGTGACTGCCGCCATCGCCGCCTTTTGCTGCGCAACCCAGGTGGCGTACTTTTCGGCGGAAACCACCTCGACCACCACCGGCATGAAACCGTGGTCCTTGCCGCAGAGCTCGGAACACTGGCCGCGGTAGGTGCCTTCCTTCTCGGCACGGAACCAGGTGTCGCGCAGGAAGCCCGGCACCGCATCGGTCTTGACCGCAAACGCCGGTACCGACCAGTTGTGAATCACGTCGGTCGCCGTGAGCAGCACGCGCACCTTCTTGCCAACCGGCACCACGAGCGGGTGATCGACCTCCAGCAAATAGTGCTCGCCCTTGGGCGTCTTGTTATCGATCTGCTCGCGCGGCGTGGACATCACGCTCATGAACTTGACCCCGGCGGCGTCGCCGGTGACATACTCGTAACCCCATTTCCACTGGTACCCGGTGGCCTTGATCGTCAGATCGGGTTGCGAGCTATCGCGCATCTCCACCAGGGCCGAGGTGGCCGGAAAAGCAATTGCGATGAGAACCAGCGTCGGCACAATGGTCCAGACGATTTCCACGGTGGTGTTGTCGTGAAAATCGGCCGCCTTGTGTCCCCTGGACTTGCGATGAAAAATGATGGACCACGTGACGACGGCAAAGACGCCGACGAAAATGATGAAGATGACCCACGTCAGAAGGGTGTGCAGGTCATAGACACGCCGCGCCAGCGCGGTAACCGGCATCTGCAGGTTGAGTTCCCAGGCGGCGTTCGCCAGACCGGCGAAAACGGCAAGCGCACCCGCGGTGAATCCCCTGACCAGGCACGCGTAACCCTGCCCTCGACAGGAATTGATTTTGTTGATTGCCATGCTCCCCCCTAAATCGCCTTCGTTTGACATGGTTCAGTTGGTCTTGAGGCGGTTTGCAGTACTTTGTATTCATTGCGCCCGAGGCGCATCCCTCGCCTGCCGACATTCATTTCGGGCAAGCCCACTTTACTTGAATACTAAACGATTGCGAAGGTTAACACAGCTTCTTTGATGCCGGTCAAAGTTCAGCATCGTATTTTGTGCCTGATGGGGTCGGTCGGCCAAGGCAGCTGGTTGCGGACGCTGCGCTTCGGACCTCCGCCGAAAATTCATTTCCGTCTTGTATCGAAGCGGCAACCCGATCTGCCACGGTCATGGTGCTGCCAGGCCATCGAGCAATTTCTGGTGAATACCGCCAAAGCCGCCATTGCTCATAACCAGAATCTGGTCACCCGCCCGAGCGCCCCCGATGATGGCGCCCAGAAGCGCATCCAGATCCCCGAACGTGCGCGCCCTCGCGCCGAGGGAGGCCAGCGCCTCCGCAGGATCCCAACCCAATTGATTGGCGTAGCAGAACACGACGTCGGCCTCGGCAAGGCTGCCCGGCAACTGCGCCTTCATGGTGCCAAGCTTCATCGTATTCGAGCGCGGCTCGAGCACCGCAAGAATGCGGGCCGCGCCCACGCGCTGGCGCAAACCCTCGAGCGTGACCCGAATCGCGGTCGGATGATGCGCGAAATCATCGATTACGGTGATGCCGCGCACGGTACCGCGTATCTCAAGGCGGCGGCGCACGCCCTTGAAGGTTTCCAGCGCCCTGAGCCCGACCGCCGCCGGGACGCCGGCATGGCGCGCCGCCGCCAAGGCAGCCAACGCGTTCGCACGATTGTGATCGCCGGGCAGATTGAAGTGCTCGACGCGGCCAACGTGCGCGCCGTGGAGAGTGACCTCGAACCCGCCGCCGGCATTCACGGGCCCGGCCTGCCAGCCGGCCGGGCCATTGAACGCCTCGACCGGAGTCCAGCAGCCGCGCGCCAGGACGCGATCGAGCGCCGGCTCCGCCGCGTTGGCAACCACCAGCCCGTTACCGGGAAGCGTGCGCACAAAATGATGAAATTGAGTCTCGATAGCAGCAAGATCGGCGAAGATATCCGCATGGTCAAACTCAAGATTGTTCAGTACGGTAGTTCTTGGATGGTAATGAACGAACTTGGACCGCTTGTCGCAGAACGCTGTGTCGTACTCGTCAGCCTCGATGACAAAGAACGGCGAGTCGGTCAGTCGCGCCGAAACGCCAAAGCCGTTCGGCACGCCACCGACCAGAAACGAAGGATTCAATCCGGCCTCTTCAAGTATCCATGCCAACAGCGAAGTCGTGGTGGTCTTGCCGTGCGTACCGGCCACGCCGAGCACCCAGCGCCCCTGCAATATGTTTTCCGCCAGCCACTGCGGCCCGGAAACATAGGGCAGGTTCCGATCCAGGATCGCCTCCAGAAGCGGGTTGCCGCGCGCAACCGTATTGCCGACGACGAAAAGGTCGGGGTCGAGCGCAAGCTGCCCGGCATCATAGCCATCCGTAAGGGCGATGCCCTGCTCGGTCAATTGCGTGCTCATCGGCGGATAGACGTTGGCATCGCAACCGGTGACACGATGCCCCGCCGAGCGGGCCAGCAGTGCGATCCCGCCCATGAAGGTGCCGCAGACACCCAGGATGTGAATGTGCATGGCACTTTTCCGTGGAATAATGGCTCAGGATTGTAACCTTCGCCTACCCCATGCCGCGCCGCAAATCCGCAACTTCCGCATCAAGCCTATTGCGGCGCGCCATTGCCAGTGCGGCGGCGCGCCTGATGGCGGAAGACGGTATCACCGATTACGGCGCAGCCAAACGCAAGGCGGCGCGGGGACTGGGCGCCGGAGATGGCGACGCCCTGCCCGCCAACGAGGAAATCGAGGCCGAGTTGCGTAGTTGGCAGTCCCTCTACCAGGAGGACGAACAACGGGAACGCGTACACGATCTGCGTGCCACGGCGCTCGAAGTGATGCAGTTGCTGCGCGAATTCAATCCTTACCTGACGGGCGGCGCGCTCGATGGAACGGCTGGCCGCTATTCGGCTGCGGAGATAGAACTGTTCGCCGACAGCAGCAAGGATGTCGAGATTGCGCTCCTTTCCCACGGCATAGCCTACGACGTCATGGACAAGCGCAAGCCAATGCTGGACTCGCAACTGGCGATTGACTGGGACGACATCCCCGTCCTGCTGTCGATCTATCCACCGCCCGCCGAACGCCAGCAGCCGAAAACGCATCACGGTAGGCACAGTCGGCGGCGGGCTCGCGCCGACGTGGTGATTGACCTGCTACGGGAAACCGGGTCATGAAATCCTCCGCGATCTGGATCACAATCTTCGGCATTATTTCGGTTATCTCCGGCTATCTGATACTTAATCAGAGCCAATCTGACGGTAAAGCCAAGAGCATCCCCGTGGACACATCCTCGGTTGGCGCGCCGGCGTCGCCGATCTTTGGTTTGGTCTTGCCTGACTCGACCGGCCACGCCCAGGCGCTGGAACAATGGCGCGGCAAGATTCTGGTGGTCAATTACTGGGCGACGTGGTGCCCGCCGTGCCGCGAGGAAATGCCGGGATTTGCTCGCCTGCAAGCAAAGTTCGCAGCTAAAGGCGTTCAATTTGTCGGCATCAGTATCGATACTGCCGTCAAGGTCGCCGAATTTCAGAAAGAGACCCCGGTCAACTACCCGCTGCTGATCGGGGATACGGGCGCTATTGATAGCAGCGTCGCGCTGGGCAACTCGCGACAGGCACTGCCCTTCACGGCTGTGATCGACCGCCAGGGAAGGGTCGCAGCCGTAAAGTTGGGCCGATTCACGGAAGCGGATCTGGAGCCGGAACTGGTCGGACTGGTTTCGCACAGCCCGCAATGGATGCCGTCGCCGGATCGAGCGCCGGGGACATAACTGGACAAAGTGCGGGTATTTGCGGCAAACTTGCGGCCATGACGAAGCCAAAGCGCAGCAAAACAAACAGCACACAGGACTCCAACGGCGCCGTTCTGGTCCTTCATGGGCCGAACCTGAACCTTCTTGGAACCCGGGAGCCCGAGATTTATGGGCGCACCACGCTGGCCAGCATCCACAAGGCGATGGAAGCGCGTGCCCGCGCGTTCGGTGTCCGCCTCGAAAGCTTCCAGAGCAACCATGAAGGCGAACTGATCGACCGGGTGCAGTCGGCTCGCGAGCAGGATGTGCGTTTCATCATCATCAACCCGGCCGGCTACACGCATACCAGCGTCGCCTTGCGCGATGCCCTGGCGGCTGTGACCATCCCGTTCATCGAGGTCCACCTGTCGAATGTGCACGGGCGGGAGCCCTTCCGCACCCACTCGTATTTTTCGGATATCGCCGTCGGCGTTATCTCCGGTCTCGGCGCCCAGGGCTACGAACTGGCGCTGGAAGCCGCGCTGGCCCGCTTGCGCGCCCTCTGACCGATCTGAAAACCGCGGCCGCGGCCGCCAATCCTAGTTTGAGGAGTCCCCATGGACCTGAGAAAGCTCAAGACCCTGATTGATCTCGTGCAGAACTCCGGCATTTCGGAGCTTGAGATCAGCGAGGGCGAAGAAAAAATCCGCATCGCCAAGCATTTCACCGTGGCGCCGACCACGACGGTCAACATGCCGGTGACAGCCACCGCTACCGCACCGGCCGCCGTGGCACCGGCGCCGACTCTTGCCGTCGAGCCCGTTCCCGCACTGGCAGAGGGCCACATCATGAAGGCGCCGATGGTGGGCACCTTCTACCGTGCGGGAGCCCCTGATGCGGCTCCCTTCGTCGAGGTCGGCCAGACTGTCAAGGCGGGCGACACGCTGTGCGTCATCGAAGCGATGAAGCTGATGAACGAGATCGAAGCCGACATTTCCGGCGTGATCAAGGCCATCCAGGTCGAAAACGGCCAGGCAGTGGAATACGGCCAACCGATGTTCGTGATCGGCTGAGCATGTTTGGCAAGGTCCTGATCGCCAACCGCGGGGAGATCGCCCTGCGCATCCTGCGCGCCTGCCGCGAACTCGGCGTACGCACGGTCGCCGTCCATTCTGAAGCCGACACTGAGGCCAAATACGTCAAGCTCGCCGACGAATCGGTCTGCATCGGCCCGGCCCCGTCCTCGCAAAGCTACCTCAACATCCCCGCCATCATTTCCGCCGCCGAAGTGACCGATGCCGAAGCCATCCACCCCGGCTACGGCTTCCTTTCGGAGAACGCCGACTTCGCCGAGCGCGTCGAGAAATCCGGCTTTGCCTTCATCGGCCCGCGCCCCGAGACCATCCGCCTGATGGGCGACAAGGTCAGCGCCAAGAACGCCATGCGCGAAGCCGGCGTACCCTGCGTCCCCGGTTCCGAAGGCGCCCTGCCCGACGACCCGAAGGAAATCGTCAAGATCGGCCGCGCCGTCGGCTATCCG
>JAIOPW010000128.1 GCA_021413665.1 Rhodocyclales bacterium
CGGCCAGCCGAACAAGGGTCTCAACGCCATGTTCGTTATGATGAACGCGGCACGCCTCGGCGTCGGCATGCAGGGCCTGGGCCTGACCGAAGTGGCCTACCAGAACGCGTTGGCATACGCCAAAGAGCGCCTGCAGATGCGGAGCCTCTCCGGCCCCAAGGCACCCGACCAGGCGGCCGATCCGATCATCGTGCACCCCGACGTGCGGCGCATGCTGCTGACCGCCAAGGCCTATGCCGAAGGCGGGCGCGCATTTTCGACCTTCATTGCCCTGCAGATCGACCGGGAACTCAATCATCCCGATGAGTCGGTGCGCAAAGATGCGGCGGATCTGGTCACGCTGCTGACCCCGATCGTGAAGGCCTTCATGACCGACAACGGCTGGATCGCCACGTCGGAGGCCATGCAGGTGCATGGGGGTTCCGGCTTCATTACCGGTACCGGCGTCGAGCAGTACGTGCGCGATGCCCGCATCAACATGATCTATGAGGGCACCAACACCATCCAGTCGCTCGACCTGCTGGGACGCAAGATCCTGATGGACAACGGCGCCAAGCTGAAGAAGTTCGGCGCACTGGTGCAGGCCTTCGTCGAGGAGAACGGCACCGACGAAGCCATGAGCGAATTCGTCACGCCACTCGCCGACCTGGGCGACAAGGTGACCAAACTGACCATGGAAATCGGCATGAAGGCCATGCAGAACCAGGATGAAGTCGGCGCCGCCGCCGTGCCCTACCTGAGGGTGGTCGGCCACCTGGTGTACAGTTACTTCTTCGCCCGCATGGCGAAGATCGCCCTGGCCAAGCTGGACTCCGGGGACAACTTCTACAAGGCCAAGCTCGCCACCACGCGTTTCTACTTCGCCCGCCTGTTGCCCGAGACGGCGATGCTGATACGCCAGGCGCGTTCCGGCGCCAAGCCGCTGCTCGATCTCGAAGCCGAACTGTTTTAATGCTATTGGTGATGCAAGACAACCCGCTGAGAATTCAACACGCAAAAAACAAATTGAAGGCCCGCCCCTCCCATCCTCCCCTCGCGGGGAGGCTACTGGTCAGCTCGCTTCGCTCGACTGTCAGCAGTCGCTGTGAACGAATTGTGTAACGCTAACAAGGGAATACCATGAGCAATTTCATCGTCAGGAAAGTCGCCGTCCTCGGCGCCGGCGTCATGGGCGCGCAGATCGCCGCCCACTGTGTCAATGCGAAGGTTCCGGTGGTGCTGTTCGACCTGCCGGCACCGGCCGGCCCCAAGAACGGCATCGTGCTGAAGGCCATCGAGGGTTTGAAGAAACTCAGCCCGGCACCGCTGGGCAACTGGAAGCACGACCTGTACAAGAAGGTCGCCCCCTTCATCGCGCCGAATGCGATCTTCGCCTCGAACACCTCGGGGCTGTCGATCACCGCGCTGTCCGACGGTTTCGACGCAGGCCTCAAGGCCCGCTTCTGCGGCGTGCACTTCTTCAATCCGCCGCGCTACATGCACCTGGTCGAACTGATCCCGACCGCCGCGACGCGGCCCGAAATCCTCGACCAGCTCGAAGGCTTCCTCGTCACCACCCTGGGCAAGGGCGTGGTGCGCGCCAAGGACACGCCCAACTTCATCGCCAACCGGGTCGGTGTCTTCAGCATGATGGCGACCATCCACGAGGCCGGGAAATTCGGCCTCTCCTGCGACGTGGTCGACGACCTGACCGGCTCGAAGCTCGGCCGCGCCAAGTCCGGTACCTTCCGCACTGCCGACGTGGTCGGCCTCGACACCATGGGCCACGTGATCAAGACCATGCAGGACACCCTGCCCGACGATCCCTTCGCGGCGATCTACAAGACGCCGGAAGTGCTGACCAAACTGGTCGCGGCGGGAGCACTGGGACAGAAGACCGGTGCCGGCTTCTACAAGAAAGTGGGCAAGGAGGTACAGCGCCTCGATTTCGCCACGGGCCAGTACGTCACCGGCGGCGGCAAGGCCGACGACCTCGTGGTGCGCATCCTCAAGGAAAAGGACCCGGCCAAGCGCATGAAGGCGCTGCGCGACTCGACCAACCCGCAGGCGCAATTCCTCTGGGCGATTTTCCGCGACGCTTTCCACTACATTGCCGTGCATCTCGAAGCCGTCGCCGACAACGCGCGAGACATCGACTTCGCCATGCGCTGGGGCTTCGGCCAGAAGCTCGGCCCCTTCGAGACCTGGCAGGCCGCCGGCTGGCAGCAGGTGGCGACCTGGGTCAAGGAAGACATCGAGTCGGGCAAGGCGCTGTGCGCCGCGCCGCTGCCGGCCTGGGTGTTCGACGGGCGCACGGGCGTACATGCCGCCGACGGTTCCTGGTCGCCGGCACGCAAGGCCAATGTGCCGCGTTCCGCGCTGGCGGTCTATGCCCGCCAGCCCTTCCGCGCGCCGGTTCTGGGCGAGGGGGCAGCCGACGGCAGCAAGGCCGGCACCACGGTATTCGAGGACGACTCGGTGCGCATCTGGCACCAGGGTGACGAAGTGCTGGTCTTCTCGATCAAGACCAAGATGCATGCCATCGGCGCCGGCGTCATCGACGGTCTGGGCAAGGCCATCGCCGAGGCCGAGGCCAACTACAAGGGCCTGGTGATCTGGGGCGCGGATGCGGCCGAAGGCGGCGCCTTCTCCGCCGGTGCCGACCTGCAGGCCATGCTGCCGCTGTTCATGTCGGGCGGCGTCAAGGCCATCGAGCCGGAAGTCGCCAAGCTGCAAGCCTGCTTCCAGCGCATGAAGTACGCCAACGTGCCGGTGGTCGCGGCCGTGGCCGGCCTGGCGCTGGGCGGCGGTTGCGAGCTGGCGCTGCATGCTGCCAAGCG
>JAIOPW010000129.1 GCA_021413665.1 Rhodocyclales bacterium
CGCGTCCGAGGCGCACCTGAAGCTGATCGGCGAACTTGTCCAGGGCTGAAGACACATGGGCCTTGACCCGCTTGTAGGTGTACTTCTGCACACCGGGATTGAGGGTACGGATGGTGAGTTCGAGATCGGTGTCCTCGGCCAACTCCGCCACATCCATTACAAATACTTCCCATTGGTTCATCGCATGTTCTCCTTACTTCACGGGCGGGTAGCCGTAGGCGGTCCAGTTGCTGGTCACCTGGTCCTGGATTTCCTTCGAATACACGTTCTTGAAGGACACGGGGGTCGGGACGTCATTGACCGGATCCCAATCGACCGGCCACAGGCAGTCGAACAGCACCTTGGACCCGATCGAATACTTGCGCTCATGTGGCGTCGCAAAAGGATAGAGCGGGGTGCCCACGGTGTTCTTGTAGATGTGAATGCCGTTCGCCGGATGGCAGCGCGTGCAGAAGGCGTGATAGACCTCGTCCCAGTTGTAGATGTCGGTCTTGTCGTCCACCACCATGACCATGTGGAACCAGGGCCCGAGCTTGCTGCCGAAGGCGAGGTGGGCAATCTGGCTGGCGACGCCGGCATAGGTGGGCTTGACGCCGACGATCATCATGTGGTGCGTCGAGCGCGGATGCATATACACGCCAGTGATCGGGATGCCCTGGCTGCGTAGCAGTTTTTCAAGCTCGAGGCCGAGCGAGAAAGAGCGCAGCATCTGGCCTTCGTCCTGCGGCGTGCCCATGTTGGAAATGGTCATGGTCGCGTTGTTGCGATAGGTGATCGCATTGACGCGGAAGGTGACGCGGAAATCGCGCGGGCTGGTGCGGTAGCCCGTGTATTCGCCGAAGGGGCCTTCCTCGACCTTGTAGTCGGGCAGGATCACGCCTTCGAGGATGATCTCGGCATCGGCCGGCACTTCGAGGTCGTTGGTTTCGCACTTGACCAGACGCGCCGGCTCGCCCGAGAGCATGCCGACCAGTTCCGGCTCGGGGATGGGCGAGGGCGCGCAGGCCGCCATGGCCGCCAGTGGCGAGAGGCCGATGGCGGTGGCGAAGGGGCAGCCTTCGCCGCGTGGCAGGTAGTATTCGGTGAGCGCCTTGCCCAGGTCGGAGAAGGGGAACACGGCGCCGGACATGGTGCGGCCGTCCCACATCATCTGCCGGTACATGCCCCAGTTCACGTCGCCGCGCACCGGATGCTTGGTTACCACGGCGTGCCAGGTGCCGACATAGCGGCCGCCGTCGCCGTCATGCACCAGCGGCACCGGCAACTTGCACAGGTCCACGTCCTTGCCGAGCAGGATGTTTTCCTTGCAGGGCGCATCCTTCCTGTCGATGACCACCGGGGCAATCGGTTCGCTGTTGGTGCGCTTGAGGTACTCCTTGCCGATTTCCGGCAGCGTCGATTCCGGCGCCATCCCCAGGGCGATGGCCATGCGGCGGTAGGTGGACAAGGGTGCCCCGAAGTAGCTGAAGCCCGGATAATCCTTGATCTTTTCCATGAAGGGCGCGGACTGGCCAAGTTCGCAGACGCGCCGCACGATGGCGCCGGCCTCGTTGTCCCAATCGACTTCCTGCTTGATGCGCACGGCGTCGCCGGACTTGATGCAGGCCTCGACGAACTCGCGATTGCTTTTCGGTGCTGATATTTTTGACACGTTTAACTCCCGATCCGATTAATTGGTTCCAGCCGATGGGTCAACTTGCTGCTCAACTGATCTTCGACAGAATCTTGTCCCACTTGTCCTGGGCCTTGAGGATCATCTCCGCCACTTCACGAACGGCGCCATAGCCGCCACGCGCCTTGGTGACATAAGCCGCATGAGCCTTCACGTCCTCGACCGCATCGCCCACGGCGATCGGCAGCCCGACGCGCTTCATCATCGACAGGTCGACCAGGTCGTCGCCGACATAGGCGACCTGGGCGTCGGTGATATTCATTTCCTTGAGCATTTCCTCGTACGGTTCGGTCTTCTTCTTGATCCCTTCGTGGAAGCGCTTGATCTTCAATTCCTCGGCGCGATGGCGAACCGCGCCGGACTTCTTCGAGGTGATGATCGCCACTTCGACGCCGGACATCATCATGACCACGACACCCATGCCGTCCTTGATGTCGAAGTTGCGTGATTCCACGCCGTTGTCGTCGATGACAATGCGGCCGTCGGTCATGACGCCGTCGACGTCGAGGATGACCAGCTTGATGTCTTTTGCCTTTTCCATTTTGCGTTCCTCAGTCGATGCCGCTCAGTCAATTCCATACTCGGCCCAGCGGCCCTTGATCCTCGCCAGCATCTCCTCGTCCATGCGCGCCTCGACCGGTTTCTGTTTCCATTCATAAGGAATGCAGGCGTCCATGATGATGCGCGAGGTGATGAGCTTGTTGGAGTCCGGATCGAGCGCCGGGTCGAGCGGCGTCGAGCGACCGCGCTTCAGGATTTCGGTACCGCGCAGCGGATCGTAGCGACACGACAGCGCCCACATCACGCGTTGCAAGTCGTCGGCCATGATGTCCTCGTCGACCGTGATCACGCCCTTGATGCCATAGGACCCGGTATTGCTGCCCAGTACGGCACTCGCCACCTGGTTCGAATGCCCGGGATACATCTGCTTGATCGACACCACGGCCCAGAAGCGGCCCGCCGATTCCGGCATGACACAAACCGAACTGATGCCCGGCACCTTCATCTGCTCAAGCTCCGTCCACAGGGTTGCCGTGCGCGTGAAGGCGAGCAGCATATGCACGTCGGTCACCGGCCTGCCCTGGCCGGTAGCCCACAGCACCGGGTTGTTGCGATGCAGGATCTGCTTCACTTCCAGCGCCGGCTTGTTGATCACCTTGTGCAGCTCGTCGGTGTAATAGCCGGTGTATTCGGCGAATGGGCCCTCGGGGCGGAAGTTGTTGGGATCGATCTCGCCTTCCAGTACGATCTCGGCGCCCGCCGGGATCGGCAGGCCGGTCAGCGGCGCCATGAGGAATTCGGCGGGCTGGCCGCGCACCGTGCCGGTGATGTCGAAATCGTTGGCGCCCTTGTGCATCAGGGTGCCGGCCATGAAGATCAGCGGATCGCAGCCGATCACCGCCGCCGCCGGCATCTTCTTGCCCAGCTTGGCGTACTTCTTCATGATGCGTTCGCCACGCTTGCCCGGCAGGATCTGCACGCCGCAGGTCTTGTTGTCGAGCATCTGCATGCGGTAGGTGCCGAGATTCGTCTCGCCAGTCTCCGGATCGCGCAGGACGAGGAAGACCATGGTGCCGATGTAGCGGCCGCCGTCGAGCGGGAAGAACTTCGGCACCGGGAACATGTTGAGGTCGACCTTGTCGCCGCTGATGATGTTCTCCAGTACCGGGCCGTCCTTGACCTCTTTTGCCTTGATCAGGCCCTCGGAGGTGATGGTCTTCTTCATCCACGCCCGGGCCGATTCGCACATCGAAAGATTGTGCGGCAGTCCGAGCATGATTGCCAGGCGCTTGGTGGTGGCGAAGGCGCCGGTGAAGACAGGCGAGGAATAGCCCTTGATGTTCTCGAACAGCAGTGCCGGGCCCTTCTTCTCTTCGGTCAGCTTTGATACGTGCGAAATTTCCAGGTTCCAGTCGACTTCCGCCGTGACACGCTTCAGCTCGTCTGCGGCTTCGCACTGGTTTATGAAATACCTGAGGTCCATTGGGGATGCTCCTTGGATTGAAAAATTGGGAAGACTGCCTTAGCGCTTCAATGCACTGCCTGGACCGACTCGATGACGGGAAAACCCGCATCTTCGAGTGCCTTGACCACGATCTGTGTGTTGCTGGAATGAAAGCGGATGATGACTTTCTTGCGGTGGTGCTCCTGCGGATTGATTTCCTCTGGTTTGCCGATCGGGTAGATCGCCTGCACTTCCGCTCCCGCAGCTTCGACGATGTCCGAGACTTTGCCGATCATTCCGGGCTTCATTTCCAGTGGCGCCAGGGTTACGCCGCTGCGCTTTTCCCAGGCACCGAGAAAGTGTGCGGCCAGGGAGAAGATCTCATTGGCCGAAATCATGCCGACCACCTGCCCCTGGTCCATCACCGGGAACTGTCCGATGCCGAGCTCCTGTCCGCGCTGCAAGGCGTGCTCCATGGTGTCGTTGGCTTCGACGGTGGCCGGGTTGCGCACCATCAGGTCCTTGACCTTGATGCGGGTGGAGAAGAAGTTGAATTCATCGGTGTTCTGCGTGCGCAGCACGCAATGGGCGGCGCGCAGGCAGTTGGCGCGGGTAATCAGTCCACGCAGGCGACCGCCGTCAACCACCGGCAGGCCGTGCAGGTTGTTTTCGGTCAGCAGCCGCTTCGCCTCGGACAGCAGGGTGTCGCTGCCGATCACGACGGGATTGGACTGCATCCAGTTGCGTACGATCATTCTGCATTCCCTCCTAGTTCAGTCGCTTGCCGGCGATCAGATTGGCCACGATGTAATCCATAGCGGACGCGCTGCCGGACGACACCGGAGCCTGCTGCTTGTTGCTCCAGATGGTTTCCGGCCGCGCCTGCAATATAAAAATGTTGCCGCCGGCGGGAAGGTCCTTGTCGATGGCCCATTCGATGTCCATCGGGCGGCCATAGTGCTTCTCGATCTTCTTGCCCATCCACGCCAGTTCGGTGACCTCGTCGTCGATGATCGACTGCACGTTCTGGCGTTCAAAAGGGATTTCGGTCGCGATGGATTTTTGCGCCTTGAGATCGACCGTGTAGCAAATCTCCTTGGTCGAGATGGTGCGCTCCATGATGTCGAGTGCGACCTTGTTCACGACAAAATGGTCGGGTGTGACTTCGCCGGAAACCACCGATTCGCCAAAGCCGTAATTTGAATCGATGACGATCACCGAGCGGTCGCCGTTGGTCGGGTGGATGGTGAACATCACGCCCGCGGAAAATGAGTTCGCCATCTTCTGGATGCCGACGCTGATGGCCACCTGTTCATGCGGAAAGCCCATCTTCATGCGGTAGGCGATGGCGCGCCCCGTGTACAGGCTGGAAATGCAGCGCCGCACGTGGTGCATGACATCGTCGATGCCGCGTATCCAAAGGTAGGTGTCCTGCTGACCCGCAAAACTGGCGCCGGGCAGGTCCTCGGCCGTGGCGCTGGAACGCACCGCGACCGGGACCGCCGGAATACAACAACGTACCGACAACTTGCGATAGCACTCGGCGATCAGGTCTTCGAGCTCGGTGGAGATCGGACAGGATTCGATCATCTCGCGGATGACGCTGGAGGCTTCTTCGAGCTTGTCCATGTTTTCATGGTCGAGCCCGTCAAGCAGTTTGCTCACCGCGGACTGGATGCCCGCGTCGCGCATGAACTGCCTGAAGCCATGGGTCGTCAGGGCGAAGCCCGGCGGCACCCGCACCCCTGCATTGATGAGTTCGCCCAGCGAGGAGCACTTGCCCCCCACCAGATCGATAGAGTCCTTGCTGCACTCTTCGAACCAGCACACCATGGGTGTCGCGCTATCCATTGCCACCTCCGTGCTCGCTTCTTCAAACGCCATAACGCTGTTCATTGTCGGTAGTCACACAACACTAGCGGGTGATCGAAACCACGCCCGAAGAACCATCTACCCTGACCATCATTCCGGTCTTGATGATCTTGGTGGCATGTCCCGTACCCACGATTGCCGGCAGGCCGTATTCGCGACAGACGATGGCGGCGTGGCTCATGACACCGCCGACGTCGGTGACGCAAGCCTTGATCTTGGCGAAAGCCGGTGCCCAGGACGGCGAGGTGGTTGGCGCGACGAGGATTTCGCCTTCCTGCAGATCGCGGATGTCCATCGCGCTGCGGCAGACACGGGCCTTGCCCTCGACGATGCCAGGGCTGCCGGCAAAGCCCTTGAGCTCGGTAATGCTGTCCGGATCACTGACATCCTGCACCGCCGACCAGTCGGCAAGGGACTTGTTGGTGACGCCCCAGAGCACGATGGTGAAGGGTTCCTGGATAACTTCCGGTGCGATGCCGATGGCCGGCGGCGGGCTCCACTGGCGGAACTTCTCCATCACGCCCTTGCGCCACTCGATTTCCGGCGGCCAGGTCGTGGTGCCTCGCGGCGTAACGCCGGTGGCCCAGGCAGTGACGACATCCCACAGCGCCGACTTGATCTCGTCGCGGCGCAGATACCAGATGTCCTCGACGTCCTTGATCATCCCGTGATCCTTCATGATCGCCGCGACTTCGCGCATCTTGTTCCAGAACACCGAGTGGAACCAGTGCTCGACGTAGAACAGATGGTTCTCGACGTATGGGAACACGGTCTTGGCGCAGCCCAGCAACTCGTCGAACTGTTTCAGGTCGGCTTCGTTGGTGATCAGGGAACGGTACTCTTCGGTGATACGGTCGCGCTCGGCGCGAACCTGTTCCGTCGGACGATCGACGCTGGCGCCGCTGTTGAGCTTGCCGATGTAGGTCTGGATGCCGGACAGCGGAATATCGAGCGTGTCGTTCCAGCTGCGGTCGGTATGGAACCAGCCGGTCCCCGTCGAGATGTTGAACCACGGGTAACGCGCCTTCTCGAAGGCAGCCAGCCATTCCGCACCTTTCGGCAATTTCTCCACGGCGAGCTTGACGGCGACCCAGTCCCGGTTGCCCGTGACGGCCTTGTCCACACCCAGCGCAATGGCCTTCTTCGCCAGTTCCTTGAGTTCGTCATCCGGCTTGTACATGATGACGTCGATGCCCGAGATCATTTGCGTGATGCGCTGCAGCGGGATGCTCGGGAACAGCTTCTGCGTGAAGTCCATGAAGAAGACATAGGCCGCATAGCCGAGATTGAGGAACTCGAAGTGGTACTGCCAGCACTTGATGCCGAGGTTGATCAGGTCGTCGTAGTTCTTGATCAGGTGGTAGCCCTTGGATTCGCCGAGGGCGTCCATCACCACCGAGATGTCTTCGAGATCGGGCAGGGGCGAAATCTGCAGGTCTTCGAGTTCCTTGATGGTGGCCTCCATCTTGACCTTCCACTTGGCCTCGAGCGCATCCCAATTCTTGTAGTAGTAGCCGGCGCGCTCCATGAAGTTCGGCACGCGGCTGCCGATTTCCGCGCCATCCTTGACCGGCACCGGCGAGATATAGACGTAGCCGTTGATCATGCGGTGATCGACGCCGCGCACCGGCGGCACCTGGAAAATGCGGTTGTTGAACTGCGACAGGGCGAGGAACCAGGCTTCATCCCAGATCGTATCGAAGGGGTAGAGCGGCTCCGGATAGTGCAATCCGTCGTAGAACCAGAACGTCTCCTTTTCGTACTGGTTGCGCACCGGATCGTCGGTGACGAACTGGTACTGGTACGGGTACATCCTCTCCCAGCCTTCGGTTCCGGGAATTGCCTTCGCTTTTACGTCGTGCGGAACTGGAAACTTCATTGAATGTCTCCTTCTGTAATTGTTGTGGACTACGGATTGATCGGTTCCGGTTATTGGTCCGGAGCGCAAGGGATAATGCAAGCAACGGGCCACATGGCCTTGGCGCGGCGCAGCATTCCAGGAGCCCTGAAGCCTCGGCCTTTGCTGGCGAGGATTGCTGTTGTGCAAATCAACGTGTTTCGGATGCGCAGCAAATATGACAATGGGTATGCGTCGGCCGGCGGTTTGCCCCCGCCCCGGCGAAAATCAGCCATTGATCATTTGGTAAAAATATCCTGCGAGCGGCGTCCCGGTTTGATGTTTCGGTCAGTTGTCGTGAATGACGGGGGCGCCGACCGCAATGCCCAATGTTTGACATCGATCAATGCGGGATTCAGCAGCCGCCCGTAAAAAGGTGGGTCGAGGAGAACATAGAGTGAGAGTTCGGCCATGACCAAGCTCCGCAGCGTCGGACGTACTACCAATGAGGATCTGCGCGCGCGCGTACATTTTTGCGCCGAGACCGGGCAAATCTGGTTGCACGAGCATCGCATGCTGCTAGTGCATGCCGAGGCGCAGGGAACCCTGCGCAAGGAGCTGATCGACACCCTTGGCATGGATCGCGCCCAGGGGATACTCACGCGCATGGGCTACGCCTCCGGCGTGCGCGACGCCGAACTGGCACGCACTCGCGCCGAGGACTCAAGCGACCTCGAAGCCTTCATGACCGGCCCGCAACTGCATACGCTCGAGGGCATCGTACGGGTGACGCCGGTCAAGCTGGAACTGAATCGCCATTCCGGAAAGTTCTACGCCGAGCTTCTCTGGGAGCACTCTTGGGAAGGACAATCGCACCGTCGCCACTACGGCATTCACAGTTCGCCGGTGTGCTGGACGCAAATCGGCTATGCCTGCGGCTACACCTCGGCGTTCATGGGGCGAACCATCCTTTACAAGGAAGTGGAATGCACCGGCATGGGCCACAACAACTGCCGCATCGTCGGCAAGCCCGCCGAGGAGTGGGACGATGCCGCCGAGCAGATGCGCTTCTTCAGCAGCGAATCGATCGCCGAGCAGCTCATCGACTTGCAGACCCAAGTAGTGCAATTGCGTTCCTCGATCGGCGACCGCGACCAGATGCCGGAAGACGTCACCGGCGCCTCACCGGGATTCCGCGCCGCCTACGAGCTGCTCAAGCAAGCAGCCGGAAGCCATATCAGCGTCCTGTTGTGCGGCGAAACCGGTGTCGGCAAGGAAGTCTTCGCGCGCAGCCTGCATGAAATGAGTCCGCGCGGCGGCAAGCCCTTCGTCGCCGTGAACTGTGCAGCGATCCCCCACGAACTGGTCGAATCCGAACTATTCGGCGTGGAGAAGGGCGCCTATACCGGCGCCCTGGTCTCGCGTCCGGGGCGCTTCGAGCGCGCCGATGGCGGCACCCTTTTCCTCGACGAGATTGGTGACCTGCCGGCCTCGGCCCAGGCCAAACTTCTGCGCGTGCTGCAGGAAGGCGAGATCGAACGTCTCGGCGACCAGAAGACACGCAAGATCAACGTGCGGCTGGTCGCCGCCACCAATGCCAACCTGCAGCAACTGGTCAAGGAGGGACGCTTTCGTTCCGACCTGTACTACCGGCTCAATGCCTACCAGATCGTGATTCCGCCCCTGCGCGAGCGCAAGCAGGACATTCCGGTGCTGGCCAAGCATTTTCTGGCCAAGCATTGCGCCATACACGGCAAGAAACTGCGCGGTTTTACCGACAAGGCCAAGCGCGCCTTGCTATCCTATCCTTGGCCGGGCAACATTCGCGAACTGCAGAACGCACTCGAGCGCGGAGTCATCCTCGCTCCCAGTGGAACCCGCATCGAGGTGAGCCACCTGTTTTTGTCCTGTAACGACGAGCAGCCGCCGGAATTCGGCCTCGATCGCAGCGGCGGCCTCGATCTCAACTGCGGCGAGACCGGCAAGGAATTGCGCGAGGCGGTTTTCAACGGCGCGCTGACCCTCGACCAGATCGAGGCCATGCTGCTTGAAACCGCCGTTGACAAGGCGCGCGGCAACCTTTCTTCAGCGGCGCGCATGCTCGGTCTGACCCGGCCGCAGATCGCCTATCGCCTCAAGCGCCTGCAGGAAGGCAGGGACAGCGCCAACCTCGGCGATTTTGCCTTCGCGACGCCGGATCAGGCGCGCGACGGCGCGACTTGATGCCGCTCATCCTGCCGCCGGTGGCCGCCGGCTATCTCGCCGGCCACCATGTCATGACCCTTGCCACCCAAGGCGTCGAGGGTCCGTGGGCGGCGGCCGTGTTCTACGCCGGCGACGGCGCCTCGCTGATTTTCCTGTCCTCTGCGACCAGTCGCCATTGCCGGAACCTGGCGCAGGACGCGCGCTGTGCCGCGACGATCCAGGAAGACTATTCCGAGTGGTCAAAAATCAAGGGCATCCAGATCGAAGGCCGGGTTCGCGAACTGCGGGGAGAGGATGAGAAGCGCGCGCGGCAAATCTATGGCGAGAAGTTCCCCATCGTCGGTCCGCTGGCGAATGTTCCGCCGGCCATCGTCAAGGCGCTGGCAAAGGTACGTTGGTTCATGCTGGTTCCCGAGCGCTTTCATTTCATCGACAACAGCAAGGGCTTCGGCCACCGCGAGGAAATTGCGCTCGGATAGCCGCAGCCCAAGCCCGGAGCGGGAGGGCCGGGCGGCGACTCAGCGCGCCACCCAGCCGCCGCACACCGGGAACACCTGCCCGACGAAGCAGTCCGCGGCGCTGCTGCAAAGGTAGGCGGCGAACAGGGCATCCTCGCGCGCCCCGACCAGCCGGCCCAGTGGCACCTCGCGTGCCAGCCGTTCCTGGAAGCGCGGATTGGCCTGAACCTCGGCCGGGAAGTAGGTGGGGTTGTCGACGAAGTTCTGCGCAATCGCATTGACCTGGACCTGATGCGGCGCCAGCTCGACGCCGACCGCCTGCGCGTAAGCCAGTTGCGCACCGCGCGCCGCGCTGTAGGTCGAAGCCCGCTTCATCCCGCGCAGCGCCGAGGCGCTGCCCATCACGAGGATCTTGCCCGCGCGCCGGGCGATCATGGCCGGCGCCGCCGCAGCGACCAGTCGCGGCAGGGGATCGACCAGCGCGGCGAACACCTGCCGCCATTCG
>JAIOPW010000130.1 GCA_021413665.1 Rhodocyclales bacterium
GGAAGTCTGACGCGGGTTTTGCATTGCGAGAGTCGGCGCCGGTGATACGGCGAAAGTAATTGCTGTCATCGCTGCGGGCTGTGTTACAGTCCGCCCCGCTTCACCTCCTCAACGACCGCGCCCCAGTCTGCCGGTCGTGCCTGAATGGCGACACCCAGTGGCAACACCGAGTCCCATCGACGGTTACACCCCATGGAAGTTTCCGCCCAGATTGGCCTGCAGCATTGCGGGGGTCGGCTTCAGAGGTATTCAACATGCAGTTCTCCGAACTCGGCCTGTCGGCCGAGCTCCTGCGCGCCATTGGCGAGCAGGGCTACACCACGCCCACCCCTGTCCAGCAACAGGCCATCCCCCACATCCTCGCCGGCCGCGACCTCGAAGCCCTGGCGCAGACCGGCACCGGCAAGACCGCGGCCTTCGTGCTGCCGATCCTGCAGCGCCTGACCAATCCGCTCATTGGGCAGACCGGCAGCCCCTTGCAGAAAGTCACCCACACCGCGCCGCGCGTGCTTGTGCTGGTGCCGACGCGCGAACTCGCGGCCCAGGTGCTGGAAAGCGTGCGCACCTACGGCGCCCACACGGGGCTGCGCAGCCTCGCGGTGTTCGGCGGAGTCGGCATCAACCCGCAGATCCAGACCATGCGCCGTGGCATCGACATCCTGGTCGCCACCCCCGGCCGCCTGCTCGACCACCTCGGCCAGCGCACCGTCGACCTGTCGAAGGTGCAAACCCTCGTCCTCGACGAAGCGGACCGCATGTTCGACATGGGCTTCATCCGCGACATCCGCCGCATCATCGAGAAGTTGCCGAAAGTGCGGCAGAACCTGATGTTCTCCGCCACCTTCGCCGCCGAAGTGCGCGAATTGGCCCACACCGTGCTGAAGGACCCGGCCATGGTCGAGGTCGCGCGCCGCAACGCGCCGGCCGAACTCGTGACGCACACCGTGATCAAGGTCGACCAGGACAAGAAGCGCGACCTGCTGCTGCACCTCTTCGCCGCCCACGGCTGGCATCAGGTGCTGGTCTTCTGCCGCACCAAGCACGGCTCCGACGCGCTGGCCAAAAAGCTCGAGCAGTCCGGCGTGCGCACCGCGGCACTGCACGGCAACAAGTCGCAGAATGCCCGCACCCGGGCGCTGGCCGACTTCAAGGCCGGCAAGCTGGCGGCGCTGGTCGCCACCGACATCGCCGCGCGCGGGCTCGACATCGATTCCCTGCCGCGTGTGGTGAATTTCGAACTGCCCAATGTGCCGGAAGACTACATCCACCGCATCGGCCGCACCGGCCGCGCCGGCGCCAGCGGCGAAGCGTTGTCGCTGGTCAGCAGCGACGAGCGCATC
>JAIOPW010000131.1 GCA_021413665.1 Rhodocyclales bacterium
GAGGCGATCTGCTGTTGCTGCTGGCGTTGCTTGGCGTCGTTGATGCGCGCCGCCAGTACCGACATCGCCTGCGCCTTGTTGCGATGCTGCGAGCGGTCGTCCTGGCACTCGACGACGATGCCGGTCGGAATGTGGGTGATGCGCACCGCCGAATCGGTCTTGTTGATGTGCTGGCCGCCGGCCCCCGAGGCGCGGAAGGTGTCGATGCGCAGGTCGGCCGGATTGATCTCGATGTCGACCAGTTCGTCCGCCTCCGGCATCACGGCGACGGTGCAGGCCGAGGTGTGGATGCGGCCTTGGGTTTCCGTCACCGGCACGCGCTGCACGCGATGGCCGCCGGACTCGAACTTGAGTTTGGAATAAGCTCCGTTGCCCTCGATGCGGGCGATGATTTCGCGGAAGCCACCGAGGTCGGACTCGCTGCGCGAGACGACTTCCACCTTCCAGCGCTGGCGCTCGGCATAGCGGGTGTACATGCGGAAGAGGTCGGCGGCGAACAGGGCCGACTCGTCGCCACCCGTGCCAGCGCGGATTTCGAGGAACAGGTTGCGCTCGTCGTTTGGGTCCCTGGGCAGCAGGGCGCGCTGCAGCTCGATTTCCAGGCGCGCCATTTCGGCGCTGGCCGACTCCTGCTCGGCAATCGCGAGTTCCTTCAACTCCGGATCGGCCAACATATCGGCCGCCCCCGCAAAGTCGGCGCTGGCGCTACGGTAAGCATGGAACAGTTCCACCACCGGCATGATGTCCGAACGCTCGCGCGTCAGCTTGCGATAGCTGTCCATGTCGCGCGCTGCGTGCTCGCCGCCGAGCAGGCCGTCGATTTCCTCCAGGCGCTCGCTCAGGCGCTCGAGTTTTTCGAGAATGCTTTTTTTCATTGGGCTTGTCAGGAAACCGGCGCGGCGGCGCGGGCGATGAGTTGAATGCTGTGGCGGACGTCGGCTGCGAGCAACAGTTCGGTCTGCTCTGCGGCATGGGTGATCCGCTTGTCGAAGCGCAACAGGCCGGCCGCATCGACATCCAGGATGCCGGCGTCGATCAGGTTGCGGATCACGTTGGCGAACAGCAGCTTTTCCGGAAACTCGGCGACGTTGAATTCGTAGAGCATGGCGAGCCGCTGCGCCAGCAGGTGGGTGGCTTCTTCCAGGCTGGCGCGCGTCAATTGGCCGCTGCCGTGATGTTGCAACAACGCCAGGGTGAGGAACTGCCGCTCCAGCGTGGGACGGATGATGTTGCCCAGTTGTCGCAATTCCGGACTGGTTTCGCTGTTGGGTGGCGGCGCCCGCAGCATTCCGGATTGGCCATCGCCGAGAATGAGGCCGCGGCGGATCAGCGCCGCTTCTGCACGATCGATCACCTCATCCAGTTCCTGCTCATCCCATGGCAGGAACAGTTCCGCACGCAACAAGCCGTAGATGCCCTTGATCGCTTCCCTGGCGCGCTGTCGCGTCAGCATCTGGTTGTGGCTGACCAGGCAGGCCAGCAGTGCGGGCAGGGCCAGAAGATGCAGTATGTTGTTGCGAAAATAGGCCAGCAAGGCCGCCTGCTTTTCCTCGGCGCAGATCATGTCGCCGAGGGGATGGGGGTGAAATTCGACGAAGTCGAACTTGCGGACGTACTCGATCACCTCGCCCGAGGGCATGTCACAGGTGACGATGGAGGCGACGTAGGGCGATTCGGCCAGCAAGTACTGCACGTGCTCGATCTGCTTTTGCAGCAACCTCACATCAGCCGCGTGCTTGGGCGTGGAAAGCAGAGTAACGGCCAGCAGGTTCACCGGATTGACGACCGCGAGGGAATTTATCCTGCGCGCCAGTTCCGTCGCCGTTGCATCCACGGCGCTGCGCACCCACGGCGCCTGTTCCTCGGTGCTTTCCGTGCGCCAGTCCGGATGATGCGCGTCGAGGAACCCGGCCAGCGCCAGCGGCGGCCCGAAATTGACATGGACCCGGCCGAAGTTGCGCTTCAGCAGGCGTGCCGCGCGCAGCAGTCCGAGCAGAGATTCGGATTTCTTCGGCCGGCCGTGCATTTCGGCGATGTAGCCGCCGCCCTCCATAAGTTTTTCGTAGCCGATGTAGACGGGAACGAAAACCAGTGGCCGCGCCCGGCTGCGGACAAAGCTTTGCACCGTCATCGCGAGGATGCCCGCCTTGGGTGTCAGCGTGCGCCCGCTGCGGCTGCGGGTGCCTTCGATGAAGTATTCGATCGGGAAACCCCGGTCGATCATCAGGTGCAGGTATTCGACGAACACCGCCGCGTAGAGCGGGTCCCCCTTGATCTTGCGGCGCAGGAAAAAGGCACCGGAGCGGCGCAGGATGGATCCGACCAGCGGCAGGTTGAGGTTGGCGCCGGCGGCGATGTGGGGCACCATCAGGCCGCGGGTAAAGATGATGTAGGACAGCAGCAGGTAGTCGGCGTGGCTGCGATGGCAGGGCACATAGACTACTCCGTGCCCGGGCGCCACATCGGTCACGCGATCGAAGTTGTGCACTTCGATCCCGTTATAGACCTTGTTCCAGACCCAGGTCAGGAACAGTGCGAAAGCCTTCACCACGGCGTAGCTGTAATCCGAGGCGATCTCGAATGCGAAATCCCGTGCGGTCTTTTGCGCGACAACCGGGGAAACCGATTTCTCCCTGGCCTCGTCCGCTATGGCTGCGCGCACCGAAGGCATGTTGAGCAGGGTGTGCAACTGGGTATGGCGATGGGACAGGTCGGGGCCGATCGCCATTTCGCGCTGGCGCCGAAAATGGACCCGCAGGATGCGCCCCAGTTTGCGCACCGCGTGCGCCTCGTCGATGCCGTCGCTGAGGAATTCGCGCAATGAAATCGGCGCGCTGAAGCGCAGCATCGTGTGGCGGCCGTGAATCAGCATCGCCAGAAGGTGGCGAAGTGTACTGACCTGCTGCCACGATTCGGCAAGCTGGGCTTTCAACACCGAGTGCTGCTTGCCGGGTTCGCGCCCCCACAGTATGGTGACCGGGACCAGCTGTACATCGAAACGCGGGTCGGCGAAGGCGGCCCGGACCATGCCCTTGAGCATCGGTGCCGCACTGACGCGTGGATTGGGCACCAGCCGGCCGCGTTCGTTGTGCGAGAGGAAGAAGAAGGAGCGCTGCGAGCTGTAGGCCTCGTCCCGCATCGGATGCAGGGCGCGCGGCAACCCCAGCACGCCGCACTCGTGGTCGAGCACCAGCAGGTTGGAAAGATGGCGCTCATCGAGCACGTAGCAGACGGGCAGGTCCGGCCGCAGTTCGAGGGCTTCCGGCGTGTCCGGAAACACCTGGGTTCGGGTCCCCAGGTAGAGGATGCGGCGCATGAGGGCCAGCGCCAACCCCCAGAAATCGAAGATCGGCAGCTTGCTCACGGGCGTCCGGGCGCGCGCCCGGGCAGTGGATGCGGGGCCACGCCGCTACTCCCCGGAATTGAGGCGATAGATGCGCGAGATGAGCGCCGAAACTTCAGCGCGTTCGGTCCCCTCCGCCTGATTCAGGGCGTGGGTCGGCGCGTGCAGCAGCTTGTTGGTGAGGCCGTGCGACAGCGCATCCAGCACCTTGGCCGGATCGTCGCCGCGCGCCAGGAGCTTGAGGGCATGCTCCACCTCGTGGCGGCGCGCCCGTTCGGCCGCATCGCGCAGGGCGCGGATGGTCGGCACCGTCTCGCGCGATTCCAGCCAGTGCAGGAAACCGGAGACGCGATCGGTGATGATCGCCTCGGCCTCGACCACAGGGCGCGCTCGACCATGCCGAGGCCGATGATCGGCAGCGAGCTGGCGGTGCAGGACACCACGATGTCGTAGTCCGCCAGGCGTTCACCAAGCTGTTCCAGGCGCATGGCATCGCCGGAAAAACGCGCGGCCAGGTCGGCGCCGCGCTCCAGCGTACGATTGGCGATGGTCAGCCGCTTCGGCTTCTGCGCGGCGAAATGGGCGGCGCACAGCTCGACCATCTCGCCGGCGCCGATGAACAGCACCTGCTGCGCGGCGAGGCTGTCGAAAATGCGTGCCGACAAATGCACGGCGGCAGCGGCCATCGACACCGTGTTGGCGCCGATCGCGGTGGTCGAACGCACTTCCTTGGCCACGGCAAAGGTGCGCTGGAACAGCTTGCCCAGCAGCGTGCCCATGGTTCCGGCTTCTTCGGCGGCGCGCGCCGCCTGCTTCATCTGGCCGAGGATCTGCGGCTCGCCGAGCACCATCGAGTCCAGGCCGGCGGCGACGCGGAACATGTGGCGCACCGCATCCTGTTGCGGATGCTGGTAGAGGTAAGGGTGGATCTTCTGCGGCGACAGCGAGTGGTATTCGGCCAGCCAGTCCGCGGCAGCCTGCGGATTTTCCGCCGCGCAATAGAGTTCGGTGCGATTGCAAGTGGAAAGGATCGCCGCTTCACGCACCGGTTTCGCCCGCAACAGGTCGTGCAGGGCCTGGCCCATGCGCGACGGGTCGAAGGCCACCTGCTCGCGCACTGCGAGCGGAGCCGTATGGTGGTTGATGCCCAGGGCGAATAGCTGCAAGGTGAGGAACCTCGGGACGACGCGAACCGCGAGTCAAGGGATTATAGGTAAAATCGCGCACTTTCGCGGTTCTTGGCC
>JAIOPW010000132.1 GCA_021413665.1 Rhodocyclales bacterium
GCCTTCACTTCATGCGCGGCTGCGTGTCCTGCAGCACCCGGTGCGGGGTCGAGAACGGTGCCAGCCGTTCGAGGAAGTCCAGCATCTCCAGCACCGGCGAGTTGCGGAAGAAGGTCGTTATCGGCGTATCCATCCAGATGCGGTCGGCGAACAGGTAGACCTCGTGCGGCGTGTCGCCATAGCCGTCGCCGTTGCGATCGAAGCCCTGGTACTCGTCCCAGTAGTTTCCGCGCCAGACGTTGGCGCTGCCGGCACCGGGAGCGCTGATCGCGACCGTGGTCAGGTTGTTCTCGAAGCGGTTGTCGAAGAAACGGTGGCCACCCTCTTCGCCGTAGAAGAACAGGCCGATGATGTTGTGCGCGAAGCGGTTGCCTCGCACCGTCAACGTGCCCACCGACTCGGGCGGAGCGTCGACCTTGAGGCCCACCGAGCAATGCAGCACTGCGTTGTTCTCGACCAGGGCGTCGTTGCTTTCCTTGAACACGATGCCGGCACCGCCCGCAGTCAATGCGTGCGCCACATGGTTGCCGCGCAGCACCAGTTCAGGTGAGTAGAGGATGATTATGCCGGTGCCGGTATTCGACAGATGATTGTTCTCGACCAGCAGGCGCGGCGAAAAGATGATGTGCATGCCGTAGCGACCGTCGTCGAAGCGGTTGCCGACGATGCGGTTGTCGGGGGAGTTGGCGAAGGTCAGGTCCCGCGCGCGGGTGAAGCGGTTGCCCTCGATCAGGTTGTTGCGGCTGTTCCAGAGGCGGATGGCGTCGCCGCGCATACCCTGCTCCAGTTTCTTGCCGGTGACCCGGTTGCCGCTGATACGCGAACGGTTGACCTGCTTGAGGTGGATGCCGAACAGCACGTCCTCGATCACGTTGTCCTCGATGTGGTGGTCGTCGCCTTCAACCAGGATTCCGGCGTCGATGCTGTCGTGCGATTCGCCGCTGCCCGTCAGGCGCAAGCCGCGCAGCGTGACACCGCTGGCGGCCACCGACAGCACGGTGCCCTTGCCGCTACCGAAGATGAGGGCCTTGCCGCCACCATCGAGCGTCATCGGCTTGTTTATGGTGACCGGGCCGACGTAGGACCCCGGTGCCAGGCGCAGCGTGCCGCCGGCGGGAGTGGCGTCGATCTGCGACTGCAGGGATGCCGCCAATGCCGGCAGGGCCAGGCAGGCCAGCAGCGCGAGGCCCAGGCGCACTGCGCTGTTTCCGTTCATCGCATCACACTGCCCGGCAGCCCTCAGTTGGCACGGCTCCAGGGCAGGACCAGGACAATGGCGAGCAGCAAGCCGTGGGTGCTCGCCGCGAGGATGGTCAGCTTGAGCGCCGGCGTCAGTTCCGCGGGCCTGCCGGCATGCGCCCAGAGCTGACGCGCTGCGGCGAAGCTGGCGGCGGCCGGCAGCAGTGACAACAGGGCGAGCAGCGGCAGATGGCCGAGCAGCACCATGAGCAGCGGCCAGCCGAAGGCCAGCGCGGCGATCGCCACGTAGCCCCAGCGCGCGGGATCGACGCCGAGGCGCACCACCACGGTGTTCTTGCCGGCACCGGCATCGGCCTTCACGTCGGGGAACTGGTTGATGTAGAGCACGTTGGCGACCAGCAGCGAGAAGCCGAGGCCGGCGGCGACCGGGACGAAGGAAAAGCCGTGGCGCTGCACGAAGTCACTGCCGACCACCACCAACAGCCAGCCCGCGGTGATGGCGAATTCGCCGAGGCCGCGGCTTTGCAGCTTGAGCGGCGGCGCCGAGTAGGACCATCCCACCACCAGACCGGCAAGCCCGATCAGGATCAGTTCCGGTCCGCTCACCGCGGT
>JAIOPW010000133.1 GCA_021413665.1 Rhodocyclales bacterium
GATCTCGGCGTACTGTTCGAACGGGGTTGGGGTGTCAAGCAGGATTTTTTCGCAGCCGCGAGCTGGTACCGCAAGGCGGCTGATCAGGGCTATCTGCAGGCGCAGACTAATCTCGGCTATCTCCATGAAACCGGCCAGGGCGTGGCGCGAGACTATGCAATGGCACTCTCGCTATACAGTCAGGCTGCGCAGCGCAACTGGCCGCAGGCGCAGAACAATCTCGGCAGCCTCCACGAGAAGGGGCTCGGTGTGCAGCGAGACTATGGCAAGGCAATGACCTGGTACCGCAAGGCGGCGGATCAAGGTCTGGCGCAGGCGGAAACCAATGTCGGCTACATGCTGGAAACCGGGCGCGGCGTCCAGCGCGACGACGCGGCCGCCATGGTCTGGTATCGCAAGGCCGCGGCGCAGGGCAATGCCCAGGCCGAAAACAACATCGGCACCCTTTACGAGCGCGGGCGCGGCGTGACGGCGGATCTGGCGACGGCGATCATCTGGTACCGCAAGGCGGCCGAACAGAAGAACCCACAGGCGCAAACCAATCTGGGTTTCCTCTACGCAGCCGGCCGCGGCGTGCCGCGCGACGACGTGCAGGCAGTCAGACTGTTCCGCGCCGCTGCGGAGCAGGGCTTTGCCCAGGCCCAGAGCAATCTGGGTTTCATGCTCGCCGAGGGCAGGGCGGTCGAGCGCGACTATGTGGCCGCCAGGGTCCTGTACGAGAAGGCCATCCAGCAGGGGTTGCCGCAAGCGATGATGCATCTGGCGGTGCTCTATGAAAGGGGGCGCGGCGTCGCCCAGGACAATAGTCTGGCTGTGACGTGGTATCGCCGCGCCGCCGAGGCCGGTTACCGGCCGGCGGCGCAGCGCCTGTTTGCGGTCTATACCAATGGTCAATTGGGCGAGCAGGTCGACCCCGTGCGCGCCAAACTCTGGGCCGACCGGGTGCAGTAGTCCGTGCCATCTAGGTTCGACCGCCTGCTCCTGGTGTTGCCGGGATGGCTCGCTTTCATGCTCTATCTGCCGACCTTGTCCCATGGCTTTGTCTGGGATGACACTTATTTCCTGACCGACCTTCCCTTTCTGCGCGATCCGGATTTGTGGTGGCGGCAGATCGGCGAGCCATTGTTTGTCTCACGCAATTATTTTCGACCGCTGCCGCTGCTGACCTTCGTCGTCGAGGCCCGGCTTGGCGGACTTGATCCTTTTCTCTTCCATCTCACCAACATCATGCTGCACGCCGCAAACACGACGCTGGTGGTGTTACTGACCCGCGCTGTGGTCCCGGCGGGCGTCGTGGCTGCCGCTATCGCGGGCCTGCTGTTCGCCATTCACCCGGTGCTGGTGGAAAGCGTTGCATGGATATCGGACCGCTTCGACCTGATGATGGTTTTCTTCGCCCTGCTCGCACTTTTCCTCGACTACCGCCTGGTGCGTCCGAACATGCGTGCGACGGTCGTCGGCCTGCTTTTCATGGCGGCCCTGTTATGCAAGGAAACTGCCATCGTGCTGCTGGTTCTGTTGCCGCTCTGGCAGGCAATGGGAATTGCGACCGATGCGGAATGGAAGACGTGGCCGCGACGGCTCCTGGCCAACGGAGATGTCAAGGTCTGGGCGGCACTGCTGTTGGCACTGCTCGCCTACCTGGTGCTGCGCCATGCCGCGCTCGGCTATTTTTACCAGAACGACTCGGCAATGGTGCGCGGCAGCTTCCTTCAGCACCTGTTGCTGATTGGCAAGACCTTCGGCTGGTACGTTGTGCTGGCGGTATGGCCATTTGGGCTGGCGTTGCCGGTCCATCCGGCGCAGACGCCCGTGGCAACCGGCGACGTGGGGGCATGGCTGGGTCTTGCGGGACTGGTCATTGCCTTCGCGACCCTCGCTTTGGTGCTTTTGCGCAAACCGGAGGCGCGTCGGCCCGCGCTTGCTGGCGTCATGACACTCGCGGCGCTGGCCCCGGTATCGAATCTTGTCCCGCTGACCATCGGCGACAATCTGGTGCATGACCGCTACCTGATTCTCCCCCTCGCATTCCTCGTTCTTGTGCTGGTGCTGACCTGGGACGCACGCAGGCACCTGAGCTTCTTTGCGGTTCTGGTTGGCTGGGTGGTCGCGGCACTGATCACGGTGGTCGGGCTGGTTCCCCACTGGGAGAACAACCTGACCTTATGGAGCTGGGCTTATGTGCAGCAGCCAGGATCGCGCATTGCCCGTGAAAACTACGTGGCGGCACTGGTCAATGCGAACCGGAACGAAGAGACCGTTGCCGTCGCGCGCATGCATCTGGCCGGCACCCCGGATGTTCCCGAGACCACACACAATCTCGCTTTGGCGCTTGCGCGGCTTGGAGAATATGCCGAGGCGGAACGCATCGTCCGTCGCGCGATCCAACTGTATCCGGGAAAAGGGCCCAAGGGTCGCCTCGACTTCAGCGAGGCGTACAACCTGCTTGGCTACATTCATCTCAAGCAGGGCCGGAATCGTGAAGCAGAGCAGTCCCTGCGCGAATCGATAGCGCTTGCGCCCTATCTCACCCGGCCCCACTACAATCTGGCCTTGCTGCTATTCGAACGCGGCGATCTGGAAGGCGGTGACAGGGAACTTGCCTTTGCCGTGCGCTATGGGAACCCCGAACTGGCGGAAGCCCATCAGCGCCTGGGCAGCGAGGCGAGGAAGAGAGGGCAGGCGAAGCCGGACTGATGCAGCAGTGTTTGTCGTACGGAGATTATTGCGCCTTGATCTTCGCTTCATAGCGGGCAATGATCTTTGCATGGGCGCCATCGCGCTTCATCGTATCCAGCGCCTTCTGCAATTTGTCCGCTGTTGCTTGCGGCAGGCTCGGCTGGCAGGCAAGGTAGTTCTCCGATGTCTCGAACACCCAGACCGGAGAAACGTCCTTTACCCCGGTCTTGGCAGCGACATAAGCGCCGGTGTAGTAGCCCGTTACCCAGAGGTCGATCTTGTCGGCCTCGGTCCGGTTCAGGGTGAGCTTCGACGGATTCGTCGCGTCGTCAGCCGCGGGAACGCGGAAGGTGACCGCCAGATCCTTGAGATAGCGCTCCTTGGCGTCGCCCGCCAGCACGCCGACGCGGTACTGCTTGAAATCTTCGGGGCGGGACAGTGTTCCCTTGAAGCCCTTCCTGGCGAACGCTGCCCACTTGTTCTCCACGATCGGTCCGATCCATTTGAAGAGCCGTTCGCGGTTCTCGGTGCGCGAGGTGCTGTAGATGCAGGTGTTGGGATAAATCTGCGCCCGGTCGTAGGCGTCCTTCCATGACAGCACTTCGTCTTTGCGGGCAATGCCGGCGCGTTTGAAGACCTCATTGACGACTTCCACGGCCATCCCCGTCAGCTGCTTGTTCTCCAGGTACTGGAAGGGATAGGCGTCTTCGGTCAGCAGGGTCAGGGTCTGCGCCGAAGCGATGCCGGACGTGGCGGCGAGCAGCGTAAGAAGCAGTACGAGGCGGTGTGGTTTGGCATTCATCATCTTCTCCATGCGTTCGCTTGTTTTGCCAGGGGGTCCGGGTGTGCCGCGCGGAGTGGCGCCGGGTCTCGAACAAAGAGTCGGCGCTCACGATACGCCAAAATATGCCTTCTGGGAACAGGCCGGGCGTCGGCTAGCGGGAACGGATGTCCTGCCTTGGCGGAAGCGGTGAGATTCGAACTCACGAACGCCTTGCGACGTTGCCGGTTTTCAAGACCGGTGCAATCGACCACTCTGCCACGCTTCCTTCGGGTCGCGGATTTTAACAGGCTGTCGCCTGCACTTTTCGCCGCACCTAATTGAATTGCGAGAAATCCGGTTTGCGCTTGCCGAAGAAGGCGGCGAAGGCTTCCTTGGCGTCGGGCGAGACCAGGCGCTGACGGAAGACTTCGGCTTCGAAGCGCATGGTGTCGTTGATCAGGCTCTGCTGCGCGCGCTTCATCAACTGCTTGGTCAGTCGCAGTGATGCAGCGGGTTGCGTGGTCAGCTTGTGGCAGCGTTCCAGCGCATGGTCGAGCACCGTGCCGTCGGGCACCACGGCGTTGACGATGCCGGCCTCGAGCGCAACCTGGGCGGAAAACACTTCTCCCAGCATCAACATCTCCGCCGCCCGGGCCTGGCCGACGCGCAGCGGCAGCAGCAGGCTCGACGCGGCTTCCGGCGTCAGACCGAGGTTGGCGAAGGGCAGGGCGAAGCGCGCACCGCTTCCGGCATAGACCAGGTCGCAGTGCAGCAGCATGGTGGTGCCGACGCCGATCGCGACGCCTTCGACCGCGGCGACGAAGGGCTTTTGCAGGTTGGCGAAGCCCTCGATGAACTGGTACACCGGCGCGCTGTCGTCCATCGGCGGCGTTTCGAGGAAGTCGGCCAGGTCGTTGCCTGCGGTGAAGTTGCCGCCGGCACCCGAGATCAGGATCACGCGCACCGCCGGATCGGCCTCGGCGCGCGCCAGCGCGTCGGCCATGATCCGGTACATCTCCGCGGTCAGCGCGTTTTTCTTTTCCGGGCGCGCCAGTTCGATGCGGAACACGCCGCCGGCCACGTCGATGCGGACCGTCTCGCTCATTTCTTGCCTTTCGACATGAAGGCTTCCATGGCGGCCTTGCGGTCCTCGTTCACCTTCTGTGCGTGCGGCCGTTCGCTTATCAGCTTGAGGTAGGGCTTGGCCTGCGGCAGCAGATCATCGAGGAAGTCGCGCTGGTAGATCTTGCGCGTGGCCTGGCTGATCAGCGGCAGGTGCACCCAGGCGGCGCAGTCGGCGTGGGTGAAGTGCTCGCCGCAGATGAAGGGCGAGAAGCGGGCCAGGCGCACCAGGCTGCGCAGGCCCTTTTCCAGCAGGGGCGCGACTTCCTTTTTGGTCTCATCGGATACCGTGCCGCCGAAGAAGGCTTCTGCATACAAGCGGCGCGCTGGCAGTTCGAGGTGCAATTCGATGTGCTCGATCAGCTCGCGGCAGCGGGCGCGCTCGAAGGCGTCCCTGGGATAGAGCGCCGGCTCGGGCCAGTTATCCTCGATGAACTCGGTGAGCACCTGCGACTCGCTCAGCACGCCGCGCGTGGTGCGCAGGAAGGGCACCTTGCCCATCGGCGATTCGCTCAGGACCTCTTCGTTCTGCGAGGGATAAACGACCGCTTCGGTGAAGGGAACGTTCTTCTCCAGCAGGGACAGTTTGACCTTGTTGTAGTAGTTGCTGACGGCAAAGCCGCACAGGCTGATCGGTGTAGTCACATCAGGCTCCAGGGAATCGATAATCGCGCAGGCGGTCGCGCAGTTGCAGTTTGGAAAGCTTGCCGGTGGCGGTGTGCGGCAGGTCGTCGACAAAAATCACGTCGTCGGGTATCCACCACTTGGCCACCTTGCCTTCGTAGAAGGCGATCAGCTCGTCGCGAGTCACCTCCTGTCCGGCCTTTTTCACTACCACGAGCAGCGGGCGCTCGTCCCATTTCGGATGGGCCGCGCCGATCACGGCGGCTTCGGTGACCGCAGGGTGGGCAACAGCGATGTTCTCCAGGTCGATCGAGGAAATCCATTCGCCGCCCGACTTGATGACGTCCTTCGAGCGGTCGGTGATCTGCATGTAGCCGTCGGGGTCGATGGTGGCGACGTCGCCGGTGGGGAACCAGCCGTCGCGCAGGGCGTTTTCTTCGCTGCGGAAATAGCCGCTGGTGATCCACGGACCGCGCACCAGCAGGTCGCCGAAGGCTTTGCCGTCGTTGGGCAGGGTGTTGCCGTCGCCGTCGACGATCTTCATCTCGACGCCGAAGATGCTGCGGCCCTGCTTCAAACGGATGCGGTCGCGTTCCTCGGCCGGCAGCGCCATGTGTTTCTGCTTGTAGGTGTTTACCGTGCCCAGCGGGCTCATCTCGGTCATGCCCCAGGCGTGCAGCACGGTGATGTCGAACTCCCGGTCGAAGGTGCGGATCATGGCCGGGGGCGCGGCCGAGCCGCCGAACATCGAATACAGGCTGGCGCCGTCGAGGTGCGGGCCGGGCATCACCAGCTTGGCGCCGGTCAGCGAGCAGGCGTAGGGCAGGCCCCATGCATTGACGTGGAACATCGGCACCACCGGCAGGATGCAGTCGCGCGCCGAGGCGCCGAGGCCGTCGGGCAGGCTGGAACCATAGGCATGCAGCACCGTGGAGCGGTGCGAGTAGAGCACACCCTTGGGATTCCCGGTGGTACCCGAGGTGTAGCACAGCGACGAGGCCGTGTTCTCGTCGAATTCCGGCCATTCGTAGTCGTCGCCTTGCGCCGCCAGCAACTCTTCGTAGCACAGCAGCCCGGGAATCGCGTTAGCCGGCATTTCATCCCGGCCGCACATGGCGATCCAGCCCTTGACGCCGGGACAGTGCGGCACCAATGCCTCGACCAGGCCGGCGAAATTCACGTCGAAGAAAACGAAGCGGTCGTCGGCGTGGTTGGCTATGTAGGTGATCTGTTCGGGGAACAGGCGCGGATTGATGGTGTGGCAGATGGCGGCCATGCCCGAGACGGCAAAGTAAATCTCGAAATGCCGATGGGTATTCCAGGCCAGCGTGCCGATGCGGTCTTCGGCCTTGACGCCCAGCGACAGCAGCACACGCGCCAACTCGCGCGAGCGACGGTGCGCATCGCCATAGGTGTAGCGGTGGGTTCCCCCGACCGGCAGGCGGGATACGATCTCCGTATCGTTGTGGTTCTGCGCGGCGTGCTGCAGGAGCGCGGAAATCATCAGCGGCCGGTTCATCATCAAGCCTAGCATTTGTCGTTCTCCTCTCTGTTGTTCTGGTCGAAAGCCAGATTGACGGCAACCATAGCATTTGAATTCCTGCGAGACAATCGGCAATTGCGATTGCAGAACGCCCGGTGCGCCAAGCGCAATTCCCGGTATGCAACGCATGGGCCGGGGTCAAACGGGATCTTCGCGCGTGGCGTCGGCCCAGCAGTTGGGTGTTTCGTAGAGGCGAATGCGCTCAAGGTGCAAATGATTGCCGTAACTGTCGCGATAGAGCGGATCGAGAATCGAGAATGCGATCCGGGCCAGATTTTCGGCGGTGGGTACCGCGTCGAGGACCACCGTCTTGTGATCCGGAAGGGTACCGAGGAATTTCGCCACGGCTTCGTCGCCGCGCCAGACCAGAAAGGCATGATCCCAGGCATCGACCACATGCCGTTTGGCAATGGCCTTGACCTCGGAAAAATCCATCACCATCCCGTCGTCGGGCTGTCCTGCGGCGTCGATCACGCCGCCGCCAAGGGTGATTTCCAGCGCATAACGGTGGCCGTGCAGGTGGCGGCACTGGCTCTGGTGGTTCGGGATCCGGTGGCCCGCATCGAATTCGAGGCGACGTGTTATGCGCATGGTCGGGATGTGTGGCAAAGTGGTTGCATAGGTTCTCGCGGATCGTGACGCATTATAGCGGCGCCCCGCCAGCGCCGACTCCTGTCGGCTCCCGCATTTCCATGCAGTAAACACCCATGCCCCGCATCCTGCTCAAGACCGAAGACCATTCCCGCGACAGCGCCGGCATGCGCTATGTCTATCCGGTGGTTTCGCGTCGCGCGGGCGGTGTTTCAGTCGGCATCAACCTCAATCCCAATAACGCCTGCAACTGGCGCTGCGTCTATTGCCAGGTGCCCGGCCTGACGCGCGGCGGGCCGCCACCGATCGACCTGAATCTGCTGGAGCGGGAACTGAATGGCTTCCTGGTCGGGGCGGTGTCGGGCGATTTCATGGCGACCCGCGTTCCGGCGGGTGCGCGCCGGTTGGTCGATGTGGCGTTCTCGGGGAATGGCGAGCCAACCAGCGCCGCCGAATTTCCGGGCGCTGTGGCGATTGTCGAGCGGGCACTGGTGACCTTTGATCTCGTCGGCAAAGTGCTGATACGCCTGATCACCAATGGCAGCCTGCTCGACCGCAAGTCTGTTCAGTCGGGCATCGCACGCATCGGTGCGGCCGGCGGCGAAGTATGGTTCAAGCTCGATGCCGCCACGCCGGCGGGTCTGGCCCGCATCAACGGCACCCGCGCCCGCCCCGAAGCGGTGGCGCGGCGGCTCGACCGCTGCGCGGTGCTGGCGCCGACCTGGGTGCAGACCTGCCTGTTCCGGGTAGATGGTGAAGCACCCGGGGAATCCGATCTGCAGGCTTACCTGGCTTTGTTGGCACCGCACGCGTCTGAAGTCGCCGGCGTGCATCTCTACAGCCTCGCGCGGCCGTCGCTGCAAGCGGAAGCGCCCCGATTGGGGCGCATGGAGGAGGCGTGGCTGGAGGGATTCGCGCAACGCATCCGCCAGCTAGGGCTGACGGTGCGCGTCAGCCCCTGACAGCAAATCCTTACTTGGCCTTGGCTTTGGCCTTGGCTTCCTTCTTCAGCTCCTTGAACAGGGCAGCCTTGGAAGAGCGCAGATACTCGACGACTTCGTAGTCTTCGCGCTTGATTTTCTGGATGTCGATCTGCTCGACGTGAACCAGGCGCAGCAGTTGTTGCACCGGGCGCGGCATGTTGCGGCCGCTTTCATAGCGCGAACCGCCGCTCTGGGTGACGCCCAGTTTCGACCAGAACTGCTGCTGGTTCATGCCCATCTTGCGGCGGATTTCCCGCGCGTCGATCTTGTCGTTGGCTTTCATCTGTTGGCTCCTGAACTGAATGTCATCAAACGAATACGTTGGGATGGATCCAAGGATCCGCTGCCTATTACCGAAGTAATATGTCCAAGACTATAGGACAAATCCCGTCGCCATACAAGAAAATTTTAATGACATTAATACGTGGGGATAGCCGGGGTGTCGGAATGGTTTTTGTCATGGTTCCGTTTTGGCGCCGGGGACTATCGGGTAAAATCCGCCTCTTTCCAACTGACGAACCACGGCAATGGCTTTGATAGTCCAGAAATACGGCGGTACTTCGATGGGTAGTCCCGAACGCATCAGGGAAGTCGCCAAGCGCGTCGCGCGCTGGAAGGCGAAGGGGCACCAACTGGTGGTCGTAGTCTCCGCCATGAGCGGCGAAACCAACCGCCTGATTGCACTGGCGAAGGATGTATCCCCGCAACCCGACGCCCGCGAACTCGACGTCATGATCTCCACCGGCGAGCAGGTAACCATTGCCCTGCTGGCGATGGCGATCCGCGACCTCGGCCTCAAGGCCAAGAGTTACACCGGCGGCCAGGTCAAGGTCCTCACCGACAGCACCTTCACCAAAGCGCGCATCCTGCAGATCGACGACGCCAACATCCGCCGCGACCTGGACGACGACACCGTGATCATCGTCGCCGGCTTCCAGGGTGTAGACGAGGGCGGCAACATCACCACCCTCGGCCGTGGCGGTTCCGACACCTCGGCCGTGGCCCTGGCGGCGGCGCTGACGGCCGACGAATGCCAGATCTACACCGACGTCGACGGCGTCTACACCACCGACCCGCGCATCGTCCCCGAAGCGCGCAAGCTGGACCGCATC
>JAIOPW010000186.1 GCA_021413665.1 Rhodocyclales bacterium
GAGGTCGGCCCCTGCGCCAGGGCCTTGAACTGCAAGCGCGCACGGCTGTTGTAGAGCAGGATGCGGCCGTCGAGGTTGCACACCACGACTCCCATCGCGAGTTCTGACATCAACGCCGCGAGGCGGTTCTTTTCCTCTTCGACGGTCGCCTTCGCCAGCCTGATCTGGGCGTCGACGTCATTCAGCAGCTCGTCGCGTTGCTGCGCCAGGTCGTTGGCCGCGCGCGCCAGCTCGCGCACTTCGGGCGGACCTTCGGGCGCGACGCGAAAATTGCGGTTGGCGCCGAGCATCAGGCGCAGCGTCTCCGCCATGCGCAGGAGTCCCGTCACGTATTGCTGGAACAGCCCGCGCAGCAGGAGCAGCCCGGCAACGAAGCCCATCGCCGTCATGAAGCCGCCGAGCGGCAGCCGCGGCAGGAGAAATTCGGCGAAAGCGGCGCGCTCCGCGTCCTTCGCGTCGGCAAACAGCAGCAGGGCCGTGAGTCCGAAGGGACCGGTCATGAGCAGCCCGAGCACGCAGGCCGCGAGAACGAACCGGAACTTTGCCTTCATGCCAGCAGCGACTTGATCCGCTGGACAAGGTCCTTGGTCGAGAACGGTTTGGTGACATAGGCATCCGCGCCCAGCGCCAAACCCTTGGTGACTTCCGTTTCGCGGCCTTTCGCGGTGAGCATGATTATTTTCACGGCCGACTGGACCGGGTCGGCGCGCAGGGCCTGGCAAACCTCGAAACCGGATTTCTTCGGCATCATCACGTCGAGCAGGATCAGGTGCGGGGCGAATTCGGCGGCCTTGCGCAGCGCGGCGTCGCCGTCGGTTGCGACGGCGACTTCAAAGCCCTCCTTCTTCATCAGATATTCAAGCGAAATGACAATGTTTGGTTCGTCGTCAACAATCAGAATGCGGTGACTCATGAAGCTCCTCCCGACAGCTTGTTATGTTCCCGGCGCTGGCCGGGGATGGTATCCCCGGGCGGGATGGCGTCATTATCGCCCGACTGGCGGGGCAGTGTGAAGACAAAACACGCCCCGGCGCCGGGGGCGCTTTCCACCCACAACCGCCCGTTGAAATACTCGATGATCTGGCGGCTGATCGGCAAACCGAGGCCGGTCCCCTGCGGCTTGTCGGTGAGCACGTCGGTGGTGGTCGAGCCCTGCCGGAACTTGTCGAAAATGACCTCCTGGTCCGCCACCGCTATGCCGGAGCCGTTGTCGCTGACGCTGACGCGCACTTCGCTCGCCGCACCACCGGCGCCGACTTTGACGTGGCCACCCTCCGCCGGAACGAATTTGAGCGCGTTAGACAACAGATTCACCATGACCTGCATCAGGCGGTCGCGGTCGGCGAGGACCACAAGGCCCGCCTCGCAGCCGTCGAGATCCAGCGTCACCCGCTTGTCGGCAAACAGCACGGTCAGCGAATCCGCCGCTTCGCGAATCACCTCGGCGACATCGACGGCAACCACCGTCCATTCCGCCCGGCCCGATTCGAGCTTGGCCAGGTCGAGTATCTGGTTGATCAGCCGCGACAGGCGCACGGTCTCGCTGACGATGATGCCGAGAAAGCGCGAACGCTCGGCAAGGTCGACTTTCGGATCTTCCTGCAGCATTTCCGAAAAGGCGCGGATCGAGGTCAGCGGCGTGCGCAGCTCGTGGGTCACGGTCGAGATGAAGTCGTCCTTCATGCGGTCCAGTTCGCGCAAACGCGCATTGGCCTCGCGCAGTTCGGCCGTGGCGCGGGTCAGTTCCAGCGACTTCTGCTCCAGTTCGCGCGTGTAGGCCCGCACCTGGGAGGCCTCGTCGAGGATGTTCATTACCTCGTCGATGCCGAGCGGTTCTTCGGTCACCACCGACGCCACCATCGCCCGCGCCGAAGCCGAGCCGATGGCGCCGGCCAGCAGGGTCTCGGCAAAGCTGACCAGCCGCGCGTCGGCGGGCAGCTCCCCGGCGCTCTTCAGGCCGCGCTGCCGGGCATGGCGGGCAAAGGCCTCCTCGGCCCGTTCGCGGCCCAGGAAGCGCCCGGCCAGCGGCAGCAGGTCGGTCACGCCGGCGCTGCCCTGCCAACCGGGAACCCCGGCCGCCTCGGCGCCGCCGACGAACAGTGTGGCCTGGCGCGCTTCGCGCAGGTTCGGCACGCGCAGCAGGGAAATCCCGATGTAGGCGCCCAGGTTGGCCAGCAGGCTCCAGACCAGGCAGTGGGTGATCTCGTCGAGCCCGGTCAGCCCGAACAGATGCTGCGGACGCAGCAGCTCGATGCCGAACAGCCCATGCGCGATGAATCCGTCCGGCAACCAGCCCGACTTGGCGAAGGACGGCAGCAGCAGGGTGTAAGCCCACAGCACAAACCCCGCCGCGAGGCCCGCCAGCGCGCCATCCCGGGTGCCGCCTTTCCAGAACAGGGCGCCGATCACCACCGGCGCGAACTGCGCCACCGCGGCAAAGGAGATCAGGCCGATCGAGACCAGCGCATAGGCCTCGCCCGCCACGCGGAAGTAGAGGTAACCCAACCCGAGGATCGCCGCGATGGCCCAGCGCCGGATTTGCAGCAGCAGGCCGGAGAGATCCGCCCGCGCCGCCAGCCCGAGCACCGGCAGGCGCAGCAGCAGCGGCATGACGAGATCGTTGCAGACCATGGTCGACAACGCGATGGTTTCGACGATCACCATGCCGGTCGCCGCCGACAGGCCACCGATGTAGACAAACAGCGCCAGGGCCTCCTGCTGATGGGCCATGGGCAGGGTCAGCACGAAGGTGTCGGCGTCGACCCCGCCGCCCTGGAAATGCAGCAGGCCGGCGAGAGCGACCGGCAGCACGAAGAGGTTGATCAGGAACAGGTAGAGCGGGAACATCCACACCGCGCGGCGCAGATGTGCCGGATCGACGTTTTCCACCACCGCGATCTGGAACTGGCGCGGCAGCAGCAGCGAGGCGAACAGGGACAGGAATACGAGCGTGCCCCAGGTGCCATAGGCGGCCGGAGAGTCGGCGCTGGCGAGACGGCGCGCAACATCCGGTACCGCTGCCGCCTG
>JAIOPW010000187.1 GCA_021413665.1 Rhodocyclales bacterium
GAGCTGGAAAAGTTCAAGGACAAACCCATCATCATCTGCTGCGCCTCGGGCAATCGCTCGTCGTCGGCGTGCGGAAAGTTGAAGAAGGGCGGCTTCGAGAAAGTTTTCAGCCTCAATGGCGGGGTTTCCGCCTGGCTGGCAGCCAATCTTCCGCTTACCACCAAGTCCTGAACGCGGAGCGCCAAATGTCCAAAGTCCTGATGTATTCCACTGCGGTTTGCCCCTATTGCGTGCGCGCCGAGCAGTTGCTGACGCGCAAGGGGGTCACCGACATCGAGAAGGTCCGTGTTGACCTGCAGCCCGAGCGGCGCGAGGAGATGATGCGGAAGACCGGCCAGCGCACTGTGCCGCAGATATACATCGGCGAAACTCACGTCGGCGGTTGCGACGACCTTTACGATCTGGAGCGCCAGGGCAAGCTCGATGCGCTGCTGGCCGCGTAGAATCCCACTTTTATCCTCACCTTCGAACCCATCATGAGCGACGAGCAGCCGGTTTTCAGCATCGAAAAGATTTACGTCAAGGATCTCTCGATCGAGGTGCCCAACGCACCGCAGATATTTCTCGAGCGCGAGACGCCGAGCATCGAAGTGCAGATCCAGAGCGCGGCGACCACCATCGGCGATGGCATGTATGAAGTCGCTCTGACCGTCACGGTAAGCGCCAAGCACGGTGAAACCGCGTTCTTCCTTGTCGAGGTGGTGAAGGCGGGAATCTTCCAGATCCGCAACGTGCCGGAACAGGACCTGGAGCCGATCCTGGCGGTAGCTTGCCCCAACATTCTCTTTCCGTATGCCCGCGAGACGGTTTCCGACGCGATCAACCGCGGCGGCTTCCCGCCCGTGATCCTCGCCCCGGTGAACTTCGAGGCGCTCTATCAGCAGCGCCTGATGGAGCAGCAGCAGGGCGAAAGCAAGATCCAGCTGCAATAGTCGCCGATACCATAAATCCAGATGCTGGCACTAGTGGCGCTGCGGCGAATCCCATCGCTTGCCCTGGCCCTTGTGGCGCTGGCGGCAACGCCGTCGTTTGCGCTGGATTACCGCTCGGTCATCGAGGCGGCGGCGATGTACGATGCGCCATCGGCGAAGTCCAATCCCATGTTCGTCGTGCGTCCCGGCACCCCGGTGGAGTTGGTGGTCAGTCTCGAAGGCTGGTCCAAGGTGCGTGACAGCAAGGGCGACCTGGTCTGGATCGAAAAGAAGCATCTCGCCGAAAAGCGCAACGTCATCGTTCGCACCGACCGCGCACAGGTTCGCGTCGCGGCGGAAGACAGGGCGGCGCTGGTGTTCGAGGCCGAGCGCGAGGTGGTGCTGGAACTGCTCGAAGCGGCTCCCGGCGGCTGGGTCAAGGTCAGGCACCGCGATGGACAGGGCGGTTTCGTCAAAGCGCTGCAAGTCTGGGGCCTGTAAGCGCACCGCCGGCATGCGTTCCATGATCGAGAGCCCGACGCGCGGTACGCGATGCGGATAGCCGTTCTCGGCGCAGGTGCCTGGGGTACCGCGCTGGCCATTGCTTTCGCCGGCCGGCACGCAGTGAGCCTGTGGGCGCGCGACGCGGCGAGTGCCGGGGACATGTCGGACCGGCGCGAAAACCTCCGCTATCTTCCGGGCTGCCGGTTTCCCGCCGGCTTGCAGGTTACGGTCGACCTCATGGCGGCGCTGGGCGCCGCCGACCTGGCGGTTCTCGCTGCGCCGCTGGCGGGACTGCGGCCCCTGTTGCAGCAAGTCAAGGCCATCGCACCGGCCATGCCATTTCTATGGGTCTGCAAGGGCCTCGAAGCGGGCAGCGGATTGCTGCCGCACCAGGTGGTGGCCGAGGTGATGGGCGCCGCTGCCTGCGGTGTGCTTACCGGCCCGAGTTTCGCCCTGGAAGTGGCGCGCGGCCTGCCCACCGCGGTCACCCTTGCGGCCGAAGACGCCGCCTTTGCCGAGTCCACCGCGCAGGGATTGCACGGCGGCAACCTCCGCATTTATGCCAACGAGGACCTCGTCGGCGCCGAGGTCGGCGGTGCGGTGAAGAACGTGCTGGCGATTGCCACCGGCATCTGCGACGGCCTCGGTCTGGGCAACAACGCCCGCGCGGCACTCATCACGCGCGGTCTGGTCGAGATCACCCGCTTTGGCGAAGCGCTCGGCGCCCGGCGCGAAACCTTCATGGGCCTGGCCGGCATGGGCGACCTGATCCTGACCTGCACCGGCGACCTGTCGCGCAATCGTCGCGTCGGCCTGCTGCTGGCCGAAGGAAGGTCGCTGCCCGACATTGCCCGCGATCTCGGGCATGTCGCCGAGGGTGTCCCTGCCGCGCGTGAGATAGCCCGCCGCGCGACCGAACTCGGCGTCGAGATGCCGATCACGCGCGCCGTAACCGCCGTGCTCGATGGGCGCCTCACGCCTCGCGCCGCCGTGGAACAGCTCATGGCGCGCGACCCGAAGCACGAGTGAGCGGACTATTCGCCGCCGGCGAAGCCTTGTTGCCGCCATGCCTCATAGACCATGACGGCGACGGCATTCGACAGATTCAGGCTGCGATTTCCCGGTATCAGCGGCAGGCGCAGGTGGTGGCTTTGATCAATATCGGCAAGTATTTCCGCCGGCAGCCCGCACGATTCGGAACCGAACACAAACGCGTCGCCAGGCTGATAGTCGGCGCTGGTGGTACGGCGATTCGCCTTGGTTGTCAGCGCAAACAGCCGGGCTTCGCCAAGCTCCGCACGGCATGCGGCCCAGTCCGGGTGCACCGTCACACTGGCCAGTTCGGTGTAATCCATTCCCGCGCGGCGCAGTTTGGCTGCCGACAGGGTGAAGCCGAGGGGTTCGATCAGATGCAGTTTTGTCCCGGTATTTGCGCAAAGACGAATGACGTTCCCCGTGTTGGGCGGGATCTCCGGGTTCACGAGGACGACATGGAACACTTGCAGGTAGCTCCGAAAAACGGTAGTTTTTGAAAATCAGCTGATTAGCGTATGGCTTTCGTGCAAGATCGCAGCTGTAACGGCCTTGATTCTAGGCTCGCTTTGGAGATTGCCTGATGGCACGTCCGGAAAAAATCCGCCTTGGTGACATGCTGGTGCAGCAGAACCTCGTTACCGGGGAGCAGCTCAAGCTGGCGCTTGAGGAACAGAAGCGTTCGGGTCGCAAGCTCGGCCGCGTCCTGGTGGAAAGCGGCTATGTCACGGAAGAAGGCATTTCGACCGGCCTGGCGCGTCAACTCGGCGCCGATTTTGTCGATCTCAAGAGCTTCAAACCCCAGCCGGAACTGATCAAGCTCCTGCCGGAAGCCCAGGCGCGACGCCAGCGCGCGCTGGTGTTGACGGAGCGAGCCGGGATGCTGGTGGTCGGCATGGCCGACCCGACCGACCTCACCGCATTCGACGAACTGGCACGCATCCTCAAGCGCGAGATCGACCTGGCGGTGGTGACCGAGAGCCAGTTGCTGTCCGCGATCGACCGGGTCTACAGCCGCGCCGCGGAAATCAGCGGCCTGGCCAAGGAACTGACCGCCGACATGGGCGATGTGTCCACCGAGTTCGGCAACATCCTCGGCCTCACCGCCGGTGCCGAAGACGCGCCGGTGGTCAAGCTGCTCAATACCGTGTTCGAGGAAGCGCTGAAGATGCGCGCGTCCGACATCCACATCGAGCCGCAGGAAAAGTCGCTGCTGATCCGCTTTCGCATCGACGGCGTGCTGCATGTGCAAACCGAGGCCGATGCGAAGATTTCAACTGCGCTGGTGCTGCGCCTCAAACTGATGTCCGGCCTCGACATTTCCGAAAAGCGCCTGCCGCAGGATGGCCGCTTCAACATCAAGCTGCGCAACACTGCGATCGACATCCGCATCTCGTCGATGCCGACCCAGCACGGAGAATCCGTGGTCATGCGCTTGCTGGCGCAGAACACCGGTCTGCTGCAACTCGAAAAGCTGCACATGCCGCCGCGCATTCTGGAGCGCTTCCGCCATTCC
>JAIOPW010000188.1 GCA_021413665.1 Rhodocyclales bacterium
GAACCATCTTGCCCAGGGAATCCTGCACGTCCCGGGGCAGGCCGAGCAGCATCGGCGTCTCGAAAATCCCCGGCGCAATGGTCATGACGCGGATGCCGAAGCGCGCCAGTTCGCGTGCGATCGGCAGGGTCATGCCGACCAAGCCGCCCTTCGACGCGGAATAGGCAGCCTGGCCGATCTGGCCGTCGTACGCTGCCACCGACGCCGTGCTGACGATCACGCCGCGTTCGCCGGCCGCATTCGGCGCACCCTGGCTCATCGCCTCGGAAGCAAGGCGGATCATGTTGAAGCTGCCGACGAGATTGACCGCAACCACCCTGGCGAAAACATCCAGCGAATGCGGCCCATTCTTGCCCAGCACCTTCTCGGCCGGGGCAATGCCGGCACAATTGACCAACCCGTGCAGGCCGCCGAAAGCCGCCAGCGCAGCTGCCACGCAGGCTTTGGCACTGGTCTCATCGGCCACGTTGGTGCTGACGAAGCGCGCATTGCCGCCCAGTTCGACCGCCAATGCATTGCCGGCGGCCTCGTTGAGGTCGGCCAGGACCACCTTCGCCCCCTGCTCCACCAGCATCCGCCCGGTACCGGCACCGAGGCCCGAAGCCCCACCGGTGATGATGAATACACTGTCCCTGATCTGCATGAGCGCCCCCTGGAATAAGCCGGGCCTGCCGACCGGAAAGGAGGCAGGCCCGGAAATTTGGTGCTGTTGGCCGGAATCGAACTGGCGACCTACTGATTACGAATCAGTTGCTCTACCAACTGAGCTACAACAGCGTCCTGAAAGGCGGCGAATTATACCTGCTGGCCCCCTCGCCATGCAACGCGGTCGCCGTCCATCGCCCGACGGATTGCCTTGCACCCCTTCGCAGGCACTTGATAGACTGGACCGATGATGACCTTGGCGCACTCCGTCCATCCGCGAAAACAGCCGGGCTTCACCATGGTCGAACTGATCACGGTGTTGATCGTTGTCGGAATCATGGCCACCGTGGCGCTGCCGCGTTTCAATTCCGCCGGTTTCAACACAACCGGCTACCGCGATAAGGCAAGGGCCGCACTCGAATTCGCGCGAAAGTCGGCGGTGGCGCAGCGGCGGATTGTCTGTGTCGCCCTGGCCGGCAGCAGCCTGACGCTCACCATCGACAACGTCACGCCGGAGACGGCAGGCGCCGGCGCCTGCCCGCGCCTGCTTACATTGCCGGCGACGGACGGCGCCTGCGGTGGCCCGACCAATGCAATCTGCGCTCCCAACGGCATCGCCTTGGCCGGCCCGGCCGGCCTCACTTTCGACGCGCTTGGCCGACCGTCGGCGGCGGCGGCGTATGCCGTCACGGATGGCGCGATGAACCTGCCCATCACCGTCGAGGCGGAAACCGGCTATGTACGCTAGACACCGCCAGCATGGCCTGACCCTGATCGAGTTGATCGTGTTCATTGTCATCGTCAGCGTGGCGCTGGCCGGGGTACTCTCGGTGCTCAATCTCACCGCTCGCTCCAGCGCCGATCCGATGATTCGCAAGCA
>JAIOPW010000189.1 GCA_021413665.1 Rhodocyclales bacterium
TTCAGCGCATCGAAGATCGCCAGGCTGCCGAGCAGGCCGACCATCACCACGGCCGCCACCGCGATGCGATTGAGCAGGCGCCGCTTGAGGGCGGTGTCAGCCGTGGAATCGGTTTCGGGAGTCGGTGTTTCGTTCATCGCGATCCTCGCCTTGTTCGTGATGCTCAAATTCGGACGCGCTACGCGCCAGCGCGGCAACCAGTTCCGCTTCGCCGATGGAGATGTCACAGCGGCCGGCAATGCCGTTGGCCGACATGCCCTGCCGCGCCAGCGCCGTCGCCTCGTTGTAGAGCGGCGAGGTACTGCGCGCCGCCTTGAGCGCCGAAACTTCCTCACCCAGGCGCGCCAGTTCCTCGCGCAGTTGCGCACATTCGCGACGCAACGCCTGGCATTCGACCTCGATGTTGGAACGCGCCAGTTCGGCGGCGAATTCGAGTGGCGCCGCGGCCGGCACAGCCTGTGCGCCGGGCGCTTGCGCAGGGTCGAGCAGCAAGTCGGGCTGCCAGCCCGACGGCTCCGGCGCTGTGTCCCGCCGCACGCCGCCGTTGCGCTTGCCCGCGACCTGGAACAGACGCATCACCGACAACACCAGATAGACGCCGATCACCGCGGCCACCACCAGCACCACATCGCGCCAACCCATGCCGTCCAGGAAACCGAAGTCCATCATGCGCAGCGCTCCAGGGCCTGGTCGATGTCCCACAGGATGTCGTCGAGGGTTTCCAGCCCGACCGACAGGCGCACCATGTCGGGCGTCACGCCGGAGGCCAACTGGGCTTCCCCGCTCATCTGCCGGTGGGTGGTCGAAGCCGGATGGATCACCAGGGTCTTGGCGTCGCCGATGTTCGCCAGGTGGGAGCAGAATTGCAGGGCATCGATGAACCGCTCGCCGGCCGATTGGCCACCGCCCTTGCCGCCATGGACGCCAAAACAGAGGATCGCTCCCGCACCGGCATGTCCGTTCGCGCCAAGGTAGCGTTGCGCCAATGCATGACCGGGACTGGAAGGCAATCCCGGATAGTTGACCCAGGCGACGCGCGGATGGCTTTCGAGGTGTTGCGCCACGGCCAGGGCATTTTCGCAATGGCGCCGCATGCGCAGCGGCAGTGTTTCGATACCCTGCATCAACTGCCAGGCGGAAAACGGCGACAGCGCCGGGCCGAAGGTGCGCAGGGTTTCCATGCGCGCCTTCATGGTGAAGGCGAAATCGCCGAAGGTCTCGTAGAACTTGACGCCGTGATACCCCGCGGAGGGCTCGGTCATGCCAGGAAAGCGACCGTTGCCCCAGTCGAATTTTCCGGACTCGATCACCACGCCGCCGAGCGTCGTACCGTGACCGCCGAGAAACTTGGTCGCCGAGTGCACGATGATGTCGGCGCCATGGCGGAAGGGCTGGCACAGATAAGGCGACGGCACCGTGTTGTCGATAATCAGTGGTACGCCATGGTCATGCGCAATCGCGGCAACCGCCTCGATGTCAAGCACGTTGAGACGGGGGTTGGCCACGGTCTCGGCGAACAGACATCTGGTGTTGTCCGACAGGGCGGCGCGAAAATTTTCCGGATCGTCGGAATCGACAAAGACGGTCTCGATACCCAGCTTGCGCAGGCTGACGTCGAGCTGCGAAAAGCTGCCGCCATAGAGCGAGCGGGCCGCGACGATGCGGTCGCCGGCCTCGCACAGGGTCAATAGCGCAACGATCTGCGCCGCCAGGCCGGTCGCGGCAGCCACTGCGGCGCGACCGCCTTCCAGTGCCGCCATGCGCTCCTCGAAGGCGGCGACGGTGGGGTTGCCGATGCGGGAATAGACGTTGCCGAATGTCTGCAGGTTGAACAGGCTGGCCGCGTGCTCCGCCGAATCGAAGACGAAGGAGCTGGTCTGGTGGATCGGCAGCGCCCGCGCGCCGGTCGCCGCGTCCGGCTGGGCGCCGGCATGCAGGCAGAGCGTTTCGATACCGTAGTGGCGATCCGTCATGAAATGGCTGGGCGGCAGCAATCGTGGTCAGGGCAAATTGGACTGATAATAGCGGCCCGGATACCCCTCATAAGACGCGATCAGCCCCGCCTTTGACCCATGTTTCTGCTGAAGAAGCTCATCGTCGCCCTGCTACTGCCGCCTACCGGCCCGCTGCTGGCGCCGGACGGGATGACAATCTTCCCGCCCCCTTTCGTTGAAAGGGGATGACCCTTGTTCGCGGGCTTCGCCCGCTCCACATTTTGGCTGCTCCTCCGCGGGGCGGCCCTACGGAGAAGCCATGAAAGACGAACTCCTGATCGGTCTGGTGTCGATTTCCGACCGCGCTTCCAGCGGTATTTACGAAGACCAGGGCATCCCCGCATTGCGTGACTGGTTCGGGCTGGCGCTCGGTTCGCCCTGGCGCATCGAGGCGCGCCTGATCCCGGACGAGCAGGCCCTGATCGAGCAGACCCTGATCGAACTCTGCGACACAGCCGGCTGCCATCTGGTGCTGACCACCGGCGGCACCGGCCCCGCGCTGCGAGACGTGACGCCGGAAGCCACGCTGGCCGTGGCGCACAAGCTCATGCCGGGCTTTGGCGAGCAGATGCGGCAGATCTCGCTGAATTTCGTGCCGACGGCGATACTTTCGCGGCAAGTCGGCGCCATCCGGCAACATGCGCGAGGCCAGTCCCTGATCCTGAACCTGCCGGGGCAGCCGAAGTCGATCAGGGAGACCCTGGAAGGTGTCAAGGATGGCGATGGAAAACATCTCGTGCCGGGGATATTCGCCGCCGTGCCCTATTGCCTCGACCTGATCGGCGGACCGTATGTCGAGACACGCGAGGCGGTGGTCAAGGCATTCCGGCCGAAGTCGGCGCTGCGACCCGCCGGATAAGGCATCAAGGCGCTACGGCAGGCGCCCGCCGGGTCGGTCAGCTATAAGACTGGACGAAGAAATTCGCGACGACGAAATCGGTGCCCTTGGCAATCATCTCGCGCGGATGCAAGCGGGCATTCTTGTCGTCAAGCGGAAACAGCAAAGCCACCTGATCTTCCAGCGCATTGCCCGGCAGGACCATGCGGGCGTATTCGCCCACTTCGGGAACATCCAGCAACAGGGCTTCGGTCTGCAAGCCGCCGGCATCGGCAAGTACGGCCCGCGGCATTTTCGATACCGTCTCTATCCCCACCGAGGCCTGATTCGGACCGGTCCGCACGTAGCGGCGGACGATGCCGATCAGCCAGTTGTCGCCGCCTTCCGGAAGCAGGCCGACCAGCGCGCCGATGTGAATCCAGTCATTGCGGGAAGCCGTCACCTGGGCACCCAGTCCGCCCAGGCTGACATCGTCGATCACCCAGGTCTCGACCCCGTCCGTGCCGTCGCCGCCACCGGAAAGCCGACGATGCACGGCCGCCAGGCCATTTACCACTTTCAGCGGCGAGTTGATCCTGTGTCGGGCATTGCTGCGCATCGGCGGCTTGGGCGCCCAGCAGATCGCCAGATGCTCCAGCACCGGAATTACCGCATCCACCTCGTACTGTCCGCCGAGATTGATGCCTGGCGGCACCCGTCCCTCGGCGCGTATCTGCGCGATCGTCTTGGCCACGGCATCCACCGCCCGCGTGCCATTGAAGAAGCGCAAGGTCGGCGTCACTTCGGGCAACTGCGCCAGCCGGGTCGGTGGCAGCGGCTTCGCGGCGTCCACCCAGTACACGTTCTCCGGCCGAACTTCGCGAATCAGCGAAAAATAAGGCATGAAATAATTGATGAAGCGCTCGGCGATTTCGATTCCCAGCGGCTGCAGCTTGTCCATCGACGTGGCGTGGAAGATCAGCACCTTGAGATACTCCGCCTCGATGGTCGTCTCGCCGGCGCCGGGATAGAGCTGCAACGCCTTCTGCGCGAGCCTGGCGTCGACGGCGACCAGATAGATGCGGCCGAGGGTCAGCCAGAAGGCCGGATCGACCGGGCCGTAACGGAACTGCTTCCACTTCAGTTGGGCCGCCAGCGCATTGATCAGACGCCCGTACAGCAAGGGCAACTGGGAGCGGATTGCGTCGGCATCCTTCTTTTCCGCCGCGGCGTGGCGAGCAAGGCAGTCCTGGTAGGCGGCGGCGAGGTGCTGCCAATAGTTATGGGGAAATTCCCACTGCCGCGCTTCCTGCGAGCGGGTGGCGCGGCGCAGGGCGGGGTAGTCATGACCGAGGCGGCGCGCCTGTGCCACGGCGGCTTCGTCCAGCCGGAATACCAGGTCGAGGCGCTGCGGCAGCTTGAAGCCTTCATCCGCCGTGAGCGACTCCAGCCAGGCGCCGGCGTCTTCCACCGCGCGCAGCGGCTCGCGCCCGGCGACCTCGGCCAGAATGCGTTTTGCCTCGCGCGCTTCGGCCAGGGGGTGCTTCGCGTTATTGGAAAATAGTCCAAGCATGGTGGTCTAGGATACCGGGTCAGGCCCCCGCTGTCATTCCTGGGCCAGCCACTGCGCCAGCAGCGTCACGCCCCAGGCGACGCCGAAACCGGTCAGGTCGGTCGCGGTGGCCCCCAGCCCGCCGCTACAACTGGACGCGGAAAGATCGACGTGCAGCCAGGGCCGCTTCCCGGTAAAGCGTTGCAGGAAGCGAGCTGCGAGGATATGGTCGGCCTCGCCATCGAGGGTGCATTGCTTGACGTCGGCGACCTTGGAATCGAGCGCGGGATCGTAGTCTTCGTCCAGCGGGAACACGCAGACCCTCTCGCCGCTGCCCTGCCCGGCGGCCACCGCCAGCGAGCCCAGCTGTTCGCTGCTGGCAAACACGCCGGAGTAGCGGGCGCCCAGGGCAACATGCATGGAGCCGGTGAGCGTGGCGAAATCCACCACAAGATCCGGCTTTGCCTTGGCCTTGCCGTTACCGAGCGCGCCCGTTGCCATCAGTAGCGTGTCGGCCAAAACCATGCGGCCTTCGGCGTCGGTATGGACGATTTCGATGGTGGTGCCGTCGAGCGCGGTAACGATGTCGTTCTGCTTGTAGGCGCCGGGTGACAGGTGATTGTGGGCGATCGCCAGCCAGCAGTCGATCGCCACCGGCAGCTTCATTTCGGCAGCCGCCAGCGTCAGCGCCAGGGCAACCGCCGAACCGTTCATGTCCTCATGCATGCCGGCCATGTAACGAGCGGGCTTGAGGTTGTGGCCACCGGTGTCGAAGCAGATGCCCTTGCCGACCAGCGCCACGGTCTTGCTCGCAGCCGCATCCTTCAACTTTGGCCGCCACGACAAATGCACGATCGCGGCATCCTCGTGATGCGAACCCTGAGCCACGGCACAGAACGCTCCCGCGCCCATCTTTCTCAGCGCCCTGAAATCGAATTCCTCGATCGCCAGCCCGGCCTGCTTTGCCACGCTGCGAATGCGCTTGCGGTAGGTGGACGGCGTCAGCTCGTTGGGGGCCATGGCGGTGAGTTCACGCGCCAGCAGGTTGGCTCGAGCCAGGGCGACAACCGGCGCCAGATCGGCCGCCGTCAGCGAACTGCACAGGTCGATGCCGGTCAGCGCCACGGCCGGCTTCTTCTTGCGCACCGGCAGCGGCACGCCATTCACCTGCGCCACGTAGGCCGCATCGCGAGCCACGTCGCTCATGCCCTCGCCCGCCGCTACCCAGATCGAAAGCCGCCCGGGCGTCTCATCCAGCAGCAGCATAATGGCCTTGCGCAACCGCGTCAGGCGCTCGAAACGGGACAACCTGGTATCCGCCATGAGCAGGGCCAGGCGGCGGCCATCGGGCAGGTCCAGAGCCAGCGGCGTCTTGGACAACTCCTTCGGCTTCATCTTCTTGCGCTTCAACACCGCCAGCCACTGGGCCTTCTGCGGCAAGTCAGTTGGCAGCACAGCGCCCGCCGGCAGAATGATGAGGCCGTGCGAGGCCGCGTTCAGTTGCGAATACTGGCTTGCCGGCTGCAATGCGATGCGGGGTAGCGTCATGGACGATTCCAGTAAAATGGATAATCAATTATAAGTGCCGCCGCCATCCATGCGCCCCTACCTCGACCTGATGCGCCACGTACTCGACCATGGGCACCGGAAATCCGACCGCACCGGCACCGGAACGCGTTCGGTGTTCGGCTGGCAACTGCGCTTCGACCTGGGCGAGGGCTTTCCCCTGCTCACCACCAAAAAACTGCACCTGCGCTCGATCATCCATGAGCTGCTTTGGTTCCTGCAGGGCGACACCAACATCCGCTATCTGAAGGAAAACGGCGTCTCGATCTGGGACGACTGGGCCGATGCCAACGGTGACCTCGGCCCGGTGTACGGCCACCAGTGGCGGCACTGGCCGGCCGGCTCATCGGCCAACCCCGGCAAGGAGATCGACCAGATCGCACAACTGATCGAGGGCCTGAAGAACAATCCCGATTCGCGCCGGCACATCGTTTCGGCCTGGAACCCGGCCGACATTCCGCAGATGAAGCTGCCGCCCTGCCATGCCCTGTTCCAGTTCTATGTAGCCGACGGAAAGCTCTCCTGCCAACTCTATCAGCGCAGTGCCGACATCTTTCTCGGCGTGCCTTTCAACATTGCTTCGTATGCGCTGTTCACGCTGATGGTGGCGCAGGTCTGCGGTTACCAGCCGGGCGACTTCGTGTGGACCGGCGGCGACTGCCATCTCTACTCCAACCACATCGAGCAGACCCGACTGCAGCTTTCGCGCGAGCCGCGCCCGCGCCCGACCATGAAACTGAACCCCGCGGTGAAGGACATCTTCGGCTTCCGCTACGAGGACTTCACGCTCGAAGGCTACGACCCGCATCCGCATATCGCGGCGCCGGTGGCCGTGTGATTCTCGTCGGGGATATCGGGGGTACCAAGACGCTGCTCGGCTTGGCGCGGGACGGCAAGCTGCTGGTTGATCGCCGTTACGCCAACGCCGACTTTCAGTGTTTTCCCGATGTGCTCGCGGCATTTTTCGCGGAAACGCAGACCGAGCCGGCATCGGTCCGCGGTGGCTGCATGGCACTGGCCGGCCCGGTCGCCGACGACGGCCGTTCGGCGCGCCTGACCAACCTGCCGTGGACCATCGACGTCGCCGCGCTGTCGCAGCGCTTCGGGCTACCCGCCCTGCACCTGGCAAACGATTTCGCGGCCGCCGCGCTGGGCGCTGTGGCTTCTTCCGCCGCGCAACTGGCGGCCCTGCAAACCGGAGAGCCCGACGCCGGCGCGCCGCGACTCGTCGTCGGCGCCGGTACGGGTCTTGGCATGGCCATCGTGCTGCCGCAGGGCAAGGCCTGGCGGGTGATTCCCGGCGAAGGCGGCCATACAGCCTTTGCCCCCGCCGACGAACAGCAGTCGGCGCTGTGGGCCTTCCTCAAGCGGCGACACGGGCGCGTGACATGGGAGCGGGTGGTTTCCGGGCCGGGGCTGGCCTCGATCCACGAGTTTGTCGCCGGTACCGTCCTGCCGCCGGAGGAAATCGCGGCGCATGCGCTGGCCGACGCGAATGGTGTCGAGCGTCGTTCGCTGGACCTGTTTCTTGCCGCCTATGGCGCCTTCGCCGGCGACATGGCGCTGGCCTGCCTGGCGCGCGGCGGCGTATTCCTCGCCGGCGGCATCGCCGCCAGGCTCTTGCCGGTGCTGGCGCAAAGCGGCTTTCTGGCCGCCTTCAATGCCAAGGCCGAGCATACCGGCATCGCCGTCCGCATGCCGGTCCACATCACCACCGATGTCCTGCTGGGATTGCGCGGCGCACTTCTTCTGGCCGCCGAAAGGAAGTCTGTTTTGGCCTGAAATCAGCTCCAGCCTTGATGATTGTCAATATCCTGTCATGTAGCAGGCGCAGCATGGCATTGCAATATCCGCGCAATCAGGAGGAGCTATGGCAACCACCAAAAGCAGTACCAAGAGTTCGCCGGGCAAACGTTCAGTACCAGCAACGGTCGTGGTGCCAGCGAAGGCCAAGCCGGTGACCAAGCCCAAACCCGTGGTGAAGCCCGCGCCGGTCGTCAAGCCGAAGCCGGCCCCGAAAACCCTGCCCAAGGCAGCCGCGGCAAAGCCGGCGCGTGCCCGCGCCGGAAAGCCGACAGGCGTGCCGCTGGAACAGCGCAGGCATTACGTCGAGATGGCGGCGTATTACATCGCCGAACGGCGCGGCTTTGCCCCGGGCGATCCGCTGGAAGACTGGGTGCAGGCGGAAGCCGAGATTGACCGGCTGCTGGCCGAAGGGCGCCTCGGCGGGTGAATACGCCCCGGTCCGGTCAGGCCGGCAACAACACCAGCGCGGCGAGCGGCGGCAGGGTTAGCGACAGCGAGGCGGGAAAGCCCATCCAGGGTTGAGGTTCGGCGCTGACACGACCGCCGTTGCCCAGATCGCTACCACCGTAGTGGGACGAATCCGTGTTGATCCGCTCGACGTAATCCTGCGCCAGTGGCACGCCGAGGCGATAGCCGTGGCGCGGGACGGGAGTGAAGTTGAGTACCACCACGGCGTGGCGTCCGTCGCGCGAACGGCGCAGCCAGCTGATCACGGACTGGTCGGCGTCGTGGCAGTCGATCCACTGGAAGCCTGCGGAGGAGAAGTCGAGTTCATGCAATGCCGGCTCGCCCACATACAGCAGGTTGAGTTCCCGCACCAGGCTCTTCACGCCGGCGTGCAAGGGATATTGCAGCAGCGGCCATGGCAGCTCTTCGCCCGCCCGCCATTCCCACGGCTGCCCCAGCTCGGCACCCATGAACTGCAGCTTCTTGCCCGGCGCCATCATCTGGTAGGCGAGCAGCAGGCGCAGGTTGGCGAAGCGCTGCCACTCGTCGCCCGGCATTTTTCCCAGCAGGGAACTCTTGCCATGCACCACCTCGTCGTGCGACAGGGGCAACACGAAGTTCTCGCTGTAGGCGTAGAGCTGGCCGAAGGTCAAACGCTCATGGCTGTAGCGCCGATACACCGGATCATGTGCCATGTAGTCCAGCGTGTCGTTCATCCAGCCCATGTTCCACTTCATCGAGAAGCCGAGTCCGCCGAGCCAGGTCGGCCGCGACACCATCGGCCAGGCCGTCGATTCCTCGGCAATGGTCAGCGCACCCGGAAAATCGGCATGCACCATTTCATTCAGTTCGCGCAGGAAGGCGATGGCTTCGAGATTCTCGCGCCCGCCATGCACGTTCGGCGTCCATTCCCCCGGCTTGCGCGAGTAGTCGAGATAGATCATCGAGGCCACGGCATCGACGCGCAGGGCGTCGACGTGGAACTCGGACATCCAGTAATACGCCGAGGACAGCAGGAAGCTGCGCACCTCGTTGCGCCCGTAGTTGAAGACATGCGTTCCCCAGTCGGGATGCATTTTCTGCTTCGGATCCTCATGCTCGTAAAGCGCCGTGCCGTCGAAGTGGGCCAGCGCCCAGTCATCGGCGGGGAAGTGGCCCGGCACCCAGTCGAGGATGACGCCGATGCCCGCCTGGTGCAGGCTGTCGATCAGGAAGCGCAGGTCGTCGGCACTGCCGAAGCGCGAGCTCGGGGCGAAAAAGCCGGTGCATTGGTAGCCCCAGGACTCGTCGAGCGGATGCTCCATCAGCGGCAGGAATTCGACGTGGGTATAAGCCAGTTCCACGAGATAGGGGACCAGCCGCGCCGCCAGGTCGCGATAACTGTAGAAGTTGCGGTCCGGATGCCGCATCCAGCTTCCCAGGTGCATTTCGTAAACGCTCATCGGCGCCGACAGCCAATCGCCGGTTTCGCCACTGCGGGCACGCGCCCGCATCCAGCCGCCGTCATTCCAGACATGTGCGGCAGCCGACGTCACGCAGCAGGCAGAGGCGGGGCGCCGCTCGAAGGCGCGCGCATAGGGGTCGCTCTTGATGCGCAGCGCGCCGCTACCGCGCAAGCGCAATTCAAATCGATACAGGGCGCCCGCCGCAAGCTCGGGCAGGAACAGCTCCCAGACACCGGAAGCACCCAGGGTTGCCATGGGATGCACGCGTCCATCCCAGCCATTGAAATCGCCGACCACCGACACCCGCTCGGCATTCGGGGTCCAGACGCGAAAACAGACGCCGGGAACGCCATCGCGAATTTCCGGCACTGCGCCGAGCGTGCGCCAAGCCTGCCGCAGTCGCCCGGCGTTGAACAGAAAGAGGTCGTCCGCCGGCGGTCGCGGCACAAAGGCATAGGCGTCGTATTGCCTTACACCGTCGATATCCAGTCGCCATGGCCGCGGCGGCGGCGCGGCGCCGTGCCACTCGAAGAGATCCGAACCGCTGCGGCGCGAAAGCGTGGCCCATTCGCCATTCGCCAGGGCTACCGCTACCGCCTTCGCCTGCGGCCGGAATACCCGAAGCCGCCACCCGGCACCTTCGGCATGGAGACCCAGAACGGAGAAGGGGTCGTGTTCGCGCGCTTCGAGCAATGCGGCGCAGGCAAGGGCGGGCATGGTTATATACTCAAATAAGTTTTTGCTATCGTGCTGATTGTAGCCGCAACGGAGAATTCGCCATGAATCCAATTCTAGAGCAAGACGGCAGCGGGGCCGTGCAACGAGCCCGCTGGGAGAGGACAGAGTCGTGAGAAACAGTGAAATCACACGTAACACTTTTGGTATCGTGCTGGCCGGAGGCCGGGGCAGCCGCCTGATGCAACTCACCGACTGGCGCTCCAAACCCGCCGTACCGTTTGGCGGCAAGTTCCGCATCATCGATTTCACGCTGTCGAATTGCGTGAACTCCGGTATCCGCCGCATCGGCGTCGCGACCCAGTACAAGGCGCAGAGCCTGATCCAGCACCTGCAACGCGGCTGGAGCTTTCTCGACGGCCGCTTTCATGAGTTCGTCGACATCCTGCCGGCCCAGCAGCAGGTCAGCGAAGATTGGTACCAGGGCACGGCCGATGCCGTGTTCCAGAACCTCGACCTGATCCGGCGCACCCGGCCCAAACATGTGCTGGTGCTGTCCGGCGATCACGTCTACAAGATGGACTACGGCCGCATGCTGACCGAGCATGTCGACAACCAGGCCGATTTCAGCGTTGCCTGCATCGACGTGCCACGGGCCGAAGCCAGCGAATTTGGAGTCATGCATGTCGGCGATGACCAGCGCATTGCGGCCTTCGTCGAGAAGCCGAAGGACCCGCCGCCGATGCCGGGCCGCCCGGACCGGGCTCTGGCCAGCATGGGTGTATATGTTTTCAACGCCGATTTCCTGTATGAGCAACTGGTCCGCGACCACGACGATCCGCATTCGTCGCACGACTTCGGCAAGGACGTCATTCCGCATTGCGTCAAGCGCTATCGAGCGTTCGCCCACAACTTCTCCAACTCCTGCGTCGGCATGGACGGCTCGGGAATCCCCTACTGGCGCGACGC
>JAIOPW010000190.1 GCA_021413665.1 Rhodocyclales bacterium
GATCGGCAAGGCCATCGACGCGTACTTCAAGAAGGTGAACGCCGAGGGCGGCGTCAACGGGCGGATGATCAAGTTCATCTCGCTCGACGACGGCTACAACCCGGCCCGCACGGTCGAGCAGGCCCGCAAGCTGGTCGAGCAGGAAGAAGTGCTGCTGGTGTTCCAGACGCTCGGCACGCCGCCGAACACCGCGATCCACAAGTACATGAACCAGAAGAAGACGCCGCAGCTGTTCGTGGCGACCGGTGCGACGCTCTGGGGCGATCCGAAGGGCCACCCCTGGACGATGGGCTGGCAGCCCAACTACCAGTCCGAAGGCAAGATCTACGCGCAGCACATCCTCGAGACCAAGCCGAACGCGAAGATCGGCATCCTGATGCAGAACGACGACTACGGTAAGGACTACCTGAAGGGCTTCATGGACGGCCTCGGCGACAAGGCGAAGACCATGATCGTCTCGCAGGTCACCTACGAGGTCACCGACCCGACCGTCGACAGCCAGATGGTCACGCTGAAGGGCTCCGGCGCGGACACGTTCTTCAACATCACCACGCCGAAGTTCGCGGCGCAGGCGATCAAGAAGGCGGCCGAGATCGGCTGGAAACCCGTCCACTACCTGAACAGCGTGTCGAACGCGGCAGGTGCGGTGATGGTGGCGGCAGGCGCCGAGGCCGGCAAGGACGTGATCTCGGCGTTCTACCTCAAGGACCCGACCGATCCGCAGTGGGCGAACAGCCAGGAATACAAGGACTGGCTCGCGTTCATGCAGAAGTACCACCCGACCGGCGACCTGAAGGACAACTTCAACGTCTACGGCTACACGGTGGCGCAGACGCTGGTCGAGACGCTCAAGAAGGCCGGCGACAACCTGACGCGCGAGAACGTGATGAAGCAGGCCGCCAACCTGGACCTGACCCTGCCGATGCTGCTGCCGGGCGTCAACATCAAGACCGGTCCGGACGACTTCTTCCCGATCGAGCGCGAGCAGCTGGCGCGCTGGGACGGCAAGACCTGGGTGCTGTTCGGCAAGGTGCTCGGCCGCTGAGCGCACGCGCGCCCGGGTCCGCCTCGCGGACCCGGGTGGCGCCATGTGCAGGCGGCGCCGGGCATCGACCCGGCCCGTTCGCAGCGCAGGCCCGCCCGCCCCCCGGCGCGCGGGCCTCTTTCGTCTCCCCGTCACGCATCGAGCCCGACCCGCGCCATGAGCATGATCCTCGACGACCCGCAGGTCTGCATCCCCGACCTGATCGCCAACCACGCGCGCGTCCAGCCGGCCCGGGAGGCCGTGGTCTGCGGCGCGGTCCGCCGCAGCTGGGGCGACTTCGATCGGAACATCAGCCGGATCGCCAACGCGCTGCTGGCGGCGGGCCTCGTGCGCGGCGACCGGGTCGTCGTGATGATGGGCAACCGCGTCGAGATGCTCGAGGCGGTGTTCGGCATCGTGCGCGCGGGCGGTTGCGCGGTGCCGCTGTCGGGGTTGCTGACCGGCCCGCAGCTCGCCGGCCTGGTCGCCGACAGCGGCGCGGTGGCGCCCGGCTCGACGCGCTGCCGGACGCGCTGCCCGGCGTGCGTGCGGCGATGCGCGTCGCGGTCGAGGCGCCCGGCGCGGCCGCGGCGTCGGGCTGGCGCACGCTCGAGGACTTCACGCACGGTGCGCCCGACACCCCACCCCGCGTCCAGTGCCTGCCTGGCGACGCGTTCAACATCATCTACAGCTCGGGCACCACCGGCCTGCCCAAGGGCATCATGCATAGCCATCGCGTACGCGCCATGTACGCCCTGCTGCTCGGTGCGGCCTGGCGCATGACGCCGGAATCGGTGGTGCTGCACAGCGGCGCCATCGTCTTCAACGGTGCCTTCGTCACCCTGATGCCGGCCTTTCATCTCGGCGCCACCTACATCCTGCAGCGCCAGTTCGATGCGGCGGCGATGATCGCCGCCATCGCCGCGGAAAAGGTCACGCACATCATGCTGGTGCCGGCACAGATCATCGCCCTGCTCGATTCGCCGCACTTCGATGCCGGCAAGCTCGCCTCGCTGCAAATGGTTCTATCCCTCGGCGCGCCCCTGGCGCAGCGGCGCAAGGACCAGCTCAACCAGTTGCTGCCGGGCCGTTTCCACGAACTCTACGGGCTCACCGAGGGCTTCGTCACCATCCTCGACAAGACCCAGGCCGGTGAGATCATCGGTCGCGGACCAATGGTGATGCAAGGCTACTGGGGCAAGCCGGAACTCACGGCGCAGACCCTTCGCGACGGCTGGATCCACAGCGGCGACATCGGCTACCTCGACGACGAGGGCTACCTGTATCTGGTCGATCGCAAGAAGGACATGATCGATTCCGGCGGGGTCAAGGTCTATCCGCGCGACATCGAGGAAATAGCCGCGCGCCACCCAGGCGTAGCCGAGGTCGCCGTGTTCGGCATCCCGCACGAAACCTGGGGCGAAACCCCGCTCGCCGCCATCGTGTTGAAAGACGGTGCCGGCGCCACGGCGGAAGAACTGCGCGACTGGATCAACGAACGTGTCGCCGCGCGCTACCAGCGAGTGAACGAGGTCCTCATCGTTTCCGCCTTCCCGCGCAATGCCGCCGGCAAGACACTGAAGCGCGAAATGCGCGACCCCTACTGGGCCGGACGCTCAACACGGATCTAGTGCGACCGCGCCACCCGGCGGCCCATCGCCAGCACCGTCAGTACCGCCAGGATTTGCAGCAGCGCGACACCGGGCAGCACGCCATCGCGGCCACCCGCATCGAGCAGCATGCCGAACGCCAGCGGCCCCAGCGCCAGGCCGACATCAAGTCCGGAATAGACGAAGCCATAGACCCGGCCGAAGGCCGGCGACGCATTGCCGCCGGCCAGCGACTCGGTGGCGACGCGCCGCACCAGCAAGTCGCGCGACGGCCCGGCCAAGCCGACGCCGATGCCGATGCCGACCATCAGCGGAATCACGCTCCAGGCCGGCGGCAGACCGCTGGCCAGCGTCGCGGCAAAGAATGCGGCGCCGACCAGCGCGGCACCCACCGTGCGCTCATGCGCTTGCACCCTCACGGCAACGAAGCCGCCGACCACCATGCCGGCGGCCGAGCCGAGCAGGTAGCCGGTCAGGGCCGCCACCGCCGCCGCCGCGGAAATGCCGTAGATGCCGCCCAGCACCGGCACGGAGAAGCTCTGCAAGCCGCCGAAGGCCGCTGTGACCAGCAGGAAGAACATGAAGGCCAGCCAGATCACGGGCAGGCCGAGAAAGCCGAAGGTCGATCCCATCGCCGTGGCGCCAGCGCCGACTTTTGCGACATCGTCATCCAGCAGCGGCCTCGCCAGTCGCAGGGCCGCGATCGAGCCCAAGGCCGCCAGCGTCGCCGCGACCCCCGCGCCGCGCCAGCCGGCCCAGGCCAGTGCCATGCCGGAAATCGTCGCGCCGATGGCCCAGCCCAGGTTGCCCGACAGGCCATGCACCGAAAAGGCATAGCCCAGACGCGCCGGCGAAACCTTTTTGTTCAGCAGCGAGAAATCCGCCGGATGAAACACGGAATTTCCCATGCCGGCCAGCGCGACCGCCAGCAACAGCATCGAATAGTTCACCGCCGTCGACAGCGCCAGGCCCGAGGCGGCCAGCAAACCCACGCCTGCCATCAATACGCGGCGAGCGCCATAGCGATCGACGACGATGCCGGCAAAGGCCTGGCCAAGGCCGGAGATGGCGAAAAACACGGTCATCAGGAAGCCGGCCTCGGTGTAGCCGAAACCGAAGGCCGGCATCAAGAGCGGAAACAGCGGAGGTAACAAAAGGTGAAACAGATGCGACGTCGCGTGGGCCATCCCCACCAGTGCAATTACCGCGGCATCGGCGCGGACGGAGGTATTGGCGATCATCAGCCGATGCTAACCGAAATCCGCGGCTGAAATATCTGCTGACACTCCTTAACAGACCGCTGCAAAACTCCCCCCTATGTTGCGGGTCATGGGCGGCGCAGGTGCGCCACTCGCCAACCCGAAGGAGACAACCATGAAGTCCAGAACCCTGCAACTCAGCCTGCTCGCCACCACACTGCTCGCCTTGACCGCGATCACGTCCCCGGCGCGCGCCGACACCTACCCCGGCGAGATCCGCCGCGACAACCGCGAGATTCGACAGGACGTCCGCGAGATTCAGCAGGACCGGCAGGAACTGCGCGGTGACTATCGCGAACTGGCCAGGGACCGCGCCGACTACCAGCGCGAAAAAGCCGAAGGCGACGTCGCCGGCATGCGTCGCGAGCGCATGGAAATCCGCGCCGACAAACGGGAAATCGGCCGCGACCAGGCCGAACTGCGCCGTGACCAGGCCGAACTGCGCCACGATGTGCGCGAACGGCGCCAGGACGTGCGTGGGCATCGCGCCGAATACCGTCACGACCAACGCTCAGGACCGTGGAATCAGGCACACCGCGGCGGCTGGGGCGAACACCGCCAGGAACATCGCGCCACGCCGGCGGGTTCGCCGGCCAACCCGGGGCAGCACGTCAGTTGGCAGGCGCCGAATCGGCAGCAAGGGGGCCAGGCAGGCAACAATGCGCAAGCCCGCGGTTCAAGCCAGACCAACGGCAACCATTCCGGCGCGCGGCAGGAACGCAACACCGGTCGCCGCGGTTGATGGCTGTCAGGTAGCGCGCGACACCAGAGGTTGGCGCAACCAGCCGGCGAACTCGGCTTCGTCGAGTTCGCCGGTGGCGAGCGACAGCACTGCCGCCGTCGCCTGCGCCGGCGTCGCGGCAAGGCGATAGCCGTTCAGCGCCGGATCGTAAGGGGTGACGACTTAAGCGTCCGGCGTCCCGGTCGAAAGGACTGACCGGAGCCTGGCGGCATTCAAGCCTTTCCGGCGCCTTTGTGAAACGTCAGTTGCCCCTTGCTGACATCGACCTCGACGCGGTCCCTGGCGCCAACGCCGCCTTCGAGAATCAGCCTCGACAAAGGATTCTCGATGCGCTCCTGGATCGCCCGTTTCAGCGGCCG
>JAIOPW010000191.1 GCA_021413665.1 Rhodocyclales bacterium
AGTCGAGCCGCTGGTCGAGCTCGAACTCAAGGCCGCCGGCATCCAGTGCCTGGGCAAGGAAATCCTGCCGCGCCAGGGTGAACTGGCGCCCAACGTGCTGAAGCCCGCCATCGCCCGCCTGCTCGGCGAGCCGGTGCCGGAACTGCCCTTCGCCCCGTCGCAGGTCTTCCCGCGGCCGCCGACCATGTGCGTGGCCTGCCCCCACCTCGGCGTCTATTACACCCTGGCGCAGATCAAGAACATCACCATCGCCGGCGACATCGGCTGCTACACCCTGGGCGCCGGCCATCCCTGGAACGCGCTGGACACCACGATCTCGATGGGCGCCTCGATGGGCATAGCGCTGGGGCTCGACAAGGGCCGCAGCGACGCCGACAAGGACAAGCGAATACTGGCCGTGATCGGCGATTCGACCTTCCTCCACATGGGCATGCAGGGCCTGCTCGACATCGTCTACAACGGCGGCAACGTCACCGTGCTGCTGCTCGACAACCGCGCCGTGGGCATGACCGGCGGCCAGCCGAATCCCGGCACCGGCCGCGACATCAACGGCGACGAGGCACCGCGCGTCGACTTCGCCCGACTGGTCGAGGCCCTCGGCGTCAAGAAGGAACGCATCCACGTCCTCGACCCCTACCAGTTGCCGGTACTGTTCAAGACCATCCGCGACGAGATCAAGATTCCGGAAGTCTCGGTCATCATCACCGACCAGCCCTGCGTACTGATCGACGACTACAACAAGCAGAAGCCCTACGAAGTCATCGACGACAAATGCACCGGCTGCGGCAACTGCGTCGACGTCGGCTGCCCGGCGATCCATGTCACGCGCCGCGAAAAGGCGATCAAGCCATCGGGCAAGGAAGTCGAACTACAGTTCGTCCGCATCGAGACCTCGGCCTGCACCGGCTGCACCCTGTGTGTCCAGCCCTGTGCGCCGAATGCGATCGTCCATGCCGACCTCACGCACAAGCCCGTGCGGCTTGTGCGTCATTAAGGAGGCCACCATGAGCGACAGCAGCGTAACCAACATCCTCGTCGTCGGCATCGGCGGCCAGGGGGTGATGACCGCCACGGAGATCCTCGCCGAGGCCGCCATCGCCATGGGCCACGACGCCAAGAAAACCGAAGTCGCCGGCATGGCCCAGCGCGGCGGCGTGGTGTCCTCGCACCTGCGCTTCGGCAAGAAGGTGCTTTCGCCGCAGATCATGGCCGGCACCGCCGACCTGCTGGTCGGCTTCGAGGCGGCCGAATCACTGCGCTGGTGTCATTACCTCAGGCCCGGGAGCCTGGTGCTGATGAACACCTCGCGCCTGGTGCCACCGGTGGTGGACATCGGCCTCTACGACTACCCGGACGATCCGCTGGCCGAGATTCGCGCCCGCGGCTATGAGGTGCACGCCTTCGACGCCATGGCCATCGCCATGGAACTCGGTGACATACGCCTGGGCAACACGGTGATGCTCGGCGCCATGGCCGACCACCTGCCCTTCTCCGCCGACGTGCTGCTCGAATCCATCCTCAAGCGCTTTCGCGCGCGCAAGCCGAAAATGGTCGAAGTCAACCAGAAGGCCTTCGAGGCCGGCCGCGCCGCCGACGCGGCGGCATCCCACAACAAGGAGTCGGCGCTGACATGACGGCGAAAATCATCGACGGCAACGCGCTGTCCACCCAGCTGCGCAGCGAGTTCGCCAACCGTGCCGCGGCGCTCAGGGAAAAGGGCGTCACACCCTGCCTGGCCGTGATCCTGGTCGGCGAAGACCCGGCCTCGGCGGTCTATGTGCGCAACAAGGTGGCCGGCTGCGAAAAGGCCGGCATGCGTTCGATCAAGGACGTGTACGCACCCGACGTCGCCCAGTCAGTGGTGCTGGCGAGGATTGCCGAGTTGAACGCCGACCCGGCGGTGCATGGCATCCTGGTTCAACTGCCGTTGCCGAAGCATTTCGACTCCGGGGCCGTGCTCGAATCCATCGCACCGGAAAAGGACGTCGACGGCTTCCACGCCGAAAACGTCGGCGCCCTGATGCAGGGCAATCCGCGCTTCATCCCCTGCACGCCCTACGGCGTGATGAAAATGCTGGAAAGCGCCCAGGTCCCGCTCAAGGGTGCCGAAGTCGTCGTCGTCGGCCGCAGCAACATCGTCGGCAAGCCGATGGCCATGCTGCTGCTGGCGCAGAGCTGCACCGTGACCATCTGCCATTCGCAGTCGAAGGACCTCGCCTTCCACACCCGGCGTGCCGACATCCTGATCGCCGCGGT
>JAIOPW010000192.1 GCA_021413665.1 Rhodocyclales bacterium
CATGCCGAGTATCTCGCCGGCCATCTGGAAGCCGGTGACCTGGTCCCGTCCGTCCTCCGTCAGGACATCCGTCTTGAAAAAGCCGGCCTTGACGGCAAAGATGGACTCGAAGGAATCGCCCGCGCGATACAGGTGCTGGCCACGCTTCAGCTTGCGGCCGCCACCGATCAGGCCATCGAGGCGAACCATGTCGCTCTCTTCGAGTCCAAAAGGCAGGCACAACTCGCGCAAGTTGCACTGCGAGCAGGCGACCTTTAGTCCTGGAGTAATGATCGGGACTACATTCTGCTTGACGTTTGCATGCACGGCTGCTTGTTTTACCCGGCGAGGGGTACCCCTTTGATCTGTGTCAACCCGTCATCCGGGAGATTGCGGCATTCTGCACGCTCGCGCAGTTTTGCGGTTTTGCAGCTTTAGTCAAACCCACTGTCAATGGACTATCAGGAACTTATCTTCGACCCGCAGGTGATCCGTCGTTTCGATGTCAATGGCCCGCGGTACACGTCCTATCCGACGGCTGATCGCTTCGTCGAAGCGTTCGGCGCCGATGACTATGTGCGCTGGCTTGGGCAGAGAACTGTGGGCGGCATAGGTCGACCTTTGTCATTATACGTCCACATCCCCTTCTGCAATACGATTTGCTACTACTGCGCCTGCAACAAGATCATCACCAAGGACCACGGCCGTTCCGCCAAGTACATCAAGTACTTGGGCAAGGAAATCGCGATGCAGGAAGCGGCGCTGGACGGCAGTCGCGACGTGGTTCAGTTGCACTTCGGCGGCGGCACACCGACTTTCCTTTCGCACGACGAAATGCGACGCCTGATGGACATCATCCGCAAGCATTTCCGTTTGTTGCCCGGCGGCGAATATTCGATCGAAGTGGATCCGCGCAAGGTCGACCGCGAAACTGTCAAGATGCTCAGCGAACTGGGTTTCAATCGCATGAGCGTCGGTGTGCAGGATTTCTCGCCGGAAGTACAGGTGGCCGTGAACCGGGTGCAGAGCCTGGACGAAACCAAGCTGGTAATCGATTCGGCACGCGAGTTCGGTTTCAAGGGCATTTCGGTGGACCTCATCTACGGCCTGCCCAAGCAAAACGTGATCAGCTTCAACCATACCCTCGATGAGGTTCTCAAGCTGGATCCGGACCGCCTCTCGATCTACAACTACGCGCACCTGCCGAGCCTGGCCAAGCCGCAGCGGCGCATCAACGAAGCCGACCTGCCCTCGCCCGATGCGCGGCTGCAGATCCTGCAACTGGCAATTCGCCGCCTGACCGAAGCCGGCTATGTTTTCATCGGCATGGATCACTTCGCCAAACCGAACGACGAACTCGCGGTGGCGCAGCGGCAGGGTCGGCTGCACCGCAATTTCCAGGGTTATTCGACGCACGCCGAAGCCGACCTGATGGCCTTCGGCGTTTCCGCCATCGGCAAGGTCGGCCCCAGCTACTGCCAGAACGTGCGCACGCTCGACGAGTACTACGACAGCCTCGACCAGGGCACGCTGCCGATCTTCCGCGGCATCGAGCTCAATGCCGACGACCTCCTGCGGCGCAGCATCATCCAGGCCCTGATGTGCCACTTCGAATTGTCCATCGAGTCCATCGAGATCGCCCACCTGATCGACTTCAAGTCCTATTTCGCCGATGAATTGCTTGACCTGCGGGAGATGGAAAAGGGCGGCCTGCTGACCATAGACGACCAGTGGATCAGCGTCGAGCCCCGCGGCCGCCTGCTGGTGCGCGGCATCGCCATGGCCTTCGACCGTTACCTGCGCACCGACCGCGAACGCGTCCGCTATTCCAAAGTAATTTAGCCGCAGTGCCTGACAGCGGTTTCCTCGCGGTATTCCTGATCGGTCTTCTCGGTGGCGTGCATTGCGCCGGGATGTGCGGCGGCATCGTTTCCGCGCTGAGCCTGCAGATGCCCGGCGCTGCCGGGAGTTCGGCTCCCGCCTGGTCCATCCACCTCGCCTACAACCTCGGCCGCATCGCCAGCTATGCGATCGCCGGTGCGCTGATCGGCGCGCTCGGCAGCCTCGGCTTGCTGCTCAACAACTGGCTGCCGGTGCAACTCGGGCTTTATGTTGCTGCCAACCTGATGATGGTGGCGCTCGGCCTGTATCTGACCGGCCTGACGCAGACACTGGCTTTCACCGAGCGTGCCGGGCAATCGCTGTGGCGGCGGGTACAACCGGCGACGAAGCGCTTCTTGCCGGTGCGCGGGGTGGCGCAGGCCTTTCCACTCGGCATGCTCTGGGGCTGGCTGCCCTGCGGGCTGGTGTATAGCGTGCTGACCATGACGCTCGTGTCAGGCAGCGCGGCGCGCGGCGCAGCGACCATGCTCGCCTTCGGTCTCGGTACCTTGCCCAACCTGATGTTGGCGGGCCTGCTGCTGGCGCGATTCCGCAATGTCGTGCAGGGCCGCGCCGTGCGCCTTGTTTCCGGCCTGATCGTGCTGGGATTCGGCATCTGGGGTCTGTTCAATGCCGCGGCACTCGGCGGCGACCTCTGGCAGGGGGTCGTTGGCAGGCCCTGACAGTCGGTGCTGACGGCACGGCGGTCGCGGTTTGCCGAGGCCCTCAGCTTGCAGGCGGCCTGGCGTGGCCGCATAATCAGTGTCCCCTGATGTTCTGATCCGAAGACTGCATGAGCGCGCTGACAGACTCCGCCGAAAGCAAGTGCGACACCGTCGAGCTGGCGCTGGGCGGCATGACCTGTGCGGCCTGCGCAGCACGCATCGAGAAGCAGCTCAACAAGCTGCCCGGCGTCGAGGCGGCGGTGAACTTCGCCGCCGAGCGCGCGCACGTGCGCTACGCGTCCGGCGACGTCGACGTTGGTCGGCTGATTGCCACCATCGTCAAGACCGGTTTCACCGCCGACGTCTCCACCGCCGACACGCGCGCCGACGAAAAGGCGAAGAAGTTCGCGCTCTATCAGGACGAGGTGCGCCGCTTCTGGATTTCCGCCGCGCTGACCCTGCCGCTGGTGGCGCAGATGGCCTTCATGTTCGGCGCCAACTCGCACGACGACGTGATTCCGCGCTGGTGGCAGTTGCTGCTGGCGACGCCGGTGCAGTTCTGGATCGGCTGGCGCTTCTATGTCGGCGGCTTCAATGCCATACGCGGTGGCGCCGGCAACATGGACGTGCTGGTCGCCTTGGGCACCAGCATGGCCTGGGCCTACAGTTTTGCCGTCACCGCGGCCGACCTGCATCACCAGCACGTCTATTTCGAGGCCTCTGCCACGGTCATCACGCTGGTGCTGCTGGGCAAGATCCTCGAAGCGCGCGCCAAGGCCAAGACCTCCGCCGCGATCGAGGCGCTGGCGCGCCTGCAGCCGCAAACCGCGCGCATCGAGCGTGGCGGTGACCTGGTCGACGTCCCGGTGGCGACGCTGATCCCAGGCGACGTATTCGTGGTGCGTGCCGGCGAGGCCGTACCGGTCGACGGCGAGGTGGTCGACGGCGTTTCCTCAGCCAACGAATCCATGCTCACCGGCGAAAGCCTGCCGGTGACGAAAGCCGGTGGCGACAAGGTCTACGCCGCGACCATCAACGGCGACGGACTGCTGCGCTGCCGCGCCACGGGTGTCGGCAGCCACACGCTGCTGGCCGGCATCATTCGCCTGGTCGAGGAAGCCCAGGGCTCGAAGGCCCCGGTGCAGCGCCTGGCCG
>JAIOPW010000134.1 GCA_021413665.1 Rhodocyclales bacterium
TCGACGATTTCGTCGCCGAGTTCCGCACCGTGCTGCACTACCACGGCGGCTGGTTCGACAAATTCACCGGCGACGGCTTCATCTGCTACTGGCTGGTGGAAAATTCCTTCGCCGAACGCATGGAGACCGTGCTCGACTTCTCCTGCTCGGTGATGGACAACTTCCGCACCTACTACTACCCGGCCTTTGTCTCCAACATGCGCAACGAACCGGCCGGGATCGGCCTGTCGATCGGAGTCGACGCCGGCCCCTGCTACCTGACCCCGATCGTCGGCGACCTGACCATCATCGGCTCGCCCATCGTCGGCTCGGTGCGCATGTGCGATGCCTGCCCGCCCTACCATCTGATGCTCAATGCCTATCCCGGCAGCCGCCTGCTGGAAGGAATGGCGACCGTCTGCGGCCGCCTCTCGGAAGATATCGGCTACAAGGTCGAGATCAAGTCTGTCGAAACCAAGGAATACCCGGAAGGGCAGGTCGGCTATTCCGTCGAGTTCTACAGAAAAGGCGAGCGGATGTTCTTCTGAGGTCGCGACCGCAAACGCGGGACCGCACCGGTATCAGCCTCGACGCTCCGCCGCGCACGGCCAGCGGGTAAAATGATCCCTCCCAACCCGCCCTGCTGACATGGCCATTTCAATAAAAACCGCCGCGGACATCGCCGAGATGCGGGTCGCCTGCCGCCTTGCCGGCGAAGTCCTCGACTACATCGAGCCCTACGTCAAGCCGGGCATCACCACCGGCGAGCTCGATCGCCTCTGCCACGACTACATGGTCGATGCGCCTCGGTCAATCACCAGGTCTGCCACGGCGTGCCCAACGACCGGGCGCTGAAAAAGGGCGACATCGTCAACCTCGACATCACCACCATCAAGGACGGCTGGCACGGCGACACCAGCCGCAGCTTCTGCGTCGGCGACACCTCCATCCTCGCCAAACGGCTGGTGTCCATGACTCACGAATGCATGTGGATAGGCATCGCCCAGGTCAAGCCCGGTGTGCATCTGGGTGCAATCGGCGCCGCGATCCATAAGCACGCGGAAGGCGCCGGATACTCGGTGGTACGCGAATTCTGCGGCCACGGCATCGGCCGCAATTTCCACGAAGACCCGCAGGTGCTGCACTACGGCAAGGGCAGTGAAGGCCCGCTACTGGTGCCCGGCATGGTGTTCACCATCGAGCCGATGATCAACGCCGGCAAAGCCGCAATCTCGGAACTCCCTGACGGCTGGACCATCGTCACCAAGGACCGCAGCCTCTCCGCACAGTGGGAGCACACCGTCTGCGTCACCGAGACCGGCGTCGAAGTGATGACGCTTTCCGCCGGCGCCCCGCCCTGCCCGCCCCACATCCGGATCACCGCGTGAGCCCGAAGGCGCGGGGCCTCCCTTCCAAGGCGGCATGAGCGACCTGCGCGAACTGGCGGTGGCGACACGGCAGCGGCTGGCCGACGGTCAGCAGGCGCTCGCGGCCGCCTGGCGTGAAACCAGGAATGGTCCCGCCTTGCTTCGCGGCCGCGCGGCATTGGTCGACACGACACTGCGGGAGGTCTGGGCCACGCTGGCGATACCCGATACTCTGGTACTGGCCGCCGTCGGCGGCTATGGCCGCGGCGAACTCTACCCGGGCTCCGACGTCGATCTGCTGATCCTGATGCCCGAAGCGCACCACGCGGTGGAAGGCTCCGCCCCCGAGCCGCACCTTGAGCAACTGATCGGCCTGCTGTGGGACATCGGCCTCGACATCGGCCACAGCGTGCGCAGCGTCAATCAGTGCCTGGACGAAGCCGAGCGCGACATCACGGTCAAGACCGCCCTGCTGGAGGCGCGTCACCTGGCCGGCTCACGCTCGCTCTATGATGACTTCGAACAGAGCTGCAACGCCGCGCTGGAACCCGCCGTCTTTTTCCGCGCCAAGCAACTCGAGCAGGCCGAGCGCTACGCCAAGTTCAACGACACCCCCTACAGCCTCGAACCCAACTGCAAGGAAAGCCCCGGCGGCCTGCGCGACCTGCAGGTGATCCAATGGACAGCGCGCGCGGCCGGCATCGGCGACGACTGGAAGGCTCTGGCCAAGGCCGGGCTGATAACGGCGCCCGAGGTGCGTCAGTTCGAGCGCGCCGACCGGCTGCTGTCCGAGCTGCGCATCGAACTGCACCTGCTGGTCGGTCGTCGCGAAGATCGCGTCCTGTTCGACCACCAGGAAAAGCTGGCCGCCGCCATGGGCTGCGTCGCCACCGAAACCAAGCGCGCCTCGGAAATCCTGATGCAGCGCTATTACCAGAACGCGAAACTGGTCACCCAGCTCAATACCCTGGTCATGCAGGTACTGGCCGATCGACTGCTGCCGGCGCGCCAGGGCCCGCCCATTGTCATCGACACGCATTTCCAGATGGTTCGCGAACAACTCGACGTGCGCGACGAAGGAGTCTTCAAGCGCCATCCGCGCGCCCTCCTGGAATGCTTCCTGTTGCAGATGCAGCGTTCCGAGCTGAAGGGCATGACTCCGCGCACCCTGCGCGCCCTGTGGCGCGCCCAGGGCGGCATCGACGCCGCCTTCCGCCGCGATCCGGAAAACCGCGCGTTGTTCCTCAAGCTGTTCCAGCAGAAGCACCTGATCCACCCGATGCGGCGCATGAACCAGTTCGACATCCTTGGCCGCTACCTGCCCGCCTTCGGCCACATCATCGGCCAGATGCAGCATGACCTGTTCCACGTCTACACCGTCGACCAGCACATCCTGCAAGTCATGAGCAACCTGCGCCGCTTTGCCATGCCCGAGTTCGCCCACGAGTATCCCTTCTGCTCGCGGCTGATGACCGGCTTCGAGAACCGCTGGCTGCTCTACATCGCCGCCCTGTTCCACGACATCGCCAAGGGCCGTGGCGGCGACCATTCCCAACTCGGGAAGCGGGACGCCGCCCGCTTCTGCCGCGACCACGGCATCGTCGACGCCGACGCCGAACTGGTCGGCTTCCTCGTCGAGCGGCACCTGACCATGTCGCAAGTGGCACAAAAGCAGGACCTCGCCGACCCTGAAGTCGTCCTCGCCTTCGCCCGCAAGGTCGGCGACCTGCGCCACCTCACCGCGCTCTACCTGCTCACCGTCGCCGACATTCGCGGCACCAGCCCCAAGGTGTGGAACGCCTGGAAGGGCAAGCTGCTCGAAGACCTGTTCCGCATGACCGCCGGCGTGCTCAAGGGCAGCGCCGTGCTGCAACTCAGCGGCGTCGCCG
>JAIOPW010000135.1 GCA_021413665.1 Rhodocyclales bacterium
GCCGTATCGCCATCCGCAGCAGCGAGGATCCGCAGGGGCTTCATCAGAGCGTACTTTGCTCGACCGCCCGGCTGCGCAGGGGCTTCACCAGCGCCGACTTTTTGCGAACCTCAGCCCTCGCGAATCAGGCTGCCGAGTTCCCGGTCGAGCAGCGCCGGATCACCGCTGTTGAGTTCGACCAGCCGGCGCAAGTGGGTGATGCTGTCGAGGTCGATGCTTTCGCAGCGCAGCCCGACGTGACGCCCTTCCACGTGCATGACCTTGGTCCACATGACGATGTTGGTATCCAACGCCAGGCCGAGGTTCAACTGGCATTCCTCACCGGCCTTGCCATTCCAGGCATTGCCGGTTTCGAGCAACGCGCCTTTCAGCGAAATGTCCAGAAGCTGCGCGAACACCTGACCATCATGGGTGGTCAGGCGCACCGGGGCGTGGAATACGGCACGCCAGAAATTGCGGCGCTCAGAAGCCTTTGTCACGCAGACTCTCCTTGGGTTGATCAACGCTGAAATCGATGCCGGTGAAATACTGCTCCAACGGGCAGGGTATGGTCTTGTCGCAGCCATGCTCCCGCGCACACTCGCGCCGGGTCTGATCCAGCAGCACCATCTGTCCGCAAACGGGGCAGCGGCCAATCGGCGAGTCGAACATGGCGCACCTCCGAGTCGGGTCAATCTTCCCGGTTTGCCCGTGAAATACATCCAGCGCCGCGGGTTTTCCGGCGTGTTCCCTTGGTCAAGCGCTGTTGCCGATGGATTATAGACCTGCCCGAGGGAAGCGCCGGCGCCGCGGCGGAGGCTCCAGACAACAACGGCCCGGGAGTGCTCCCGAGCCGCCGTGTTGTCAGCGCCGACTTTATTGAAAGTGCGCCAAGCGTCTCTTGCCTTGCGTATTGCCTTGTCGCCCGGTCAGCAGCCAGTCGTGACTGCCGGTCCAACGGTTGGCACACCGCCTGCCGGCGCTGCGGTATAGGGCACGCCACAAGTCGCCGTATATCCCCCGGCAGCATTTTGCACCAGCATTCCGCCGGCTCCTGTCCACGAATATCCCTGGGCATTCAATTCGGCGACGGTAGGTACTCCCGTCACAGCCGCTGTCGGGACGGTCAACGAAACCATGGCAATTCCAGCCAGAGCGTCAGCCGGGTAAAAGTTAGTCAGCGTCGAGCAGATCGGCACCGCTGGCGTGCTGCCCTGAATCGCAAAGCTGCCACCTCCAGCAACGGTCGTCGTGCACCCATTGATGGCGACTCCCGTGGCACGAAGCAGCGCGGTACCGTTGACCATTGCAACAGCTGTCTGCATGGCCCCCTGAAGCGCATTGAGTTTGGCTACGCGCGCGTCGCGCTGCAGATTGGTAAACCGCGGCAGCGCAGTCGCCGCCAGAATGCCAAGAATAACGATTACTACAATCAACTCAATCAAGGTAAAACCGGATTGTCGTTTCATTTCAATCTCCAAAAAATCATGCCCATGCCAACAAGCAAGGGCAGAAAACCGCGGCCCGGACCCGATCGCCATTCGCGCAAATCCGGGCGCTCCACAACGGTACATTCGACAAGCGGGCGCCAGAAAACGCTCAGCGCGAAGCTTATCAGTCGTTCAATATCAGTGCCAAACAAAAGATGTCGTGGAAACCAGCCCAATTGCACCGGTTGCCACGGGATTCGCCCCCTGTCCCCCGGCGGTTTCGTCAGCCGAACCCACTCGCCAGCGCAATTCGCGCCTTCCCGCCGTGCGGAATTCGAGACTCGCCGCAAGCCGCGGCCGATAGACCACCTCTTTGGAGGCCGCATCGAAACACCACTCTCCCGGCGCCCGCTCCCGCCCGCAACTCCCCACATACCCCTCCGGCGGACTTTCCAGCCATTGGATGGGGTTGGCGCCGACAAGTTCCCGGCTGGAACCCGGCCGCCCGCGAATTACCCGCGTCTGAAGCTCGATTTCCAGGCCTTTCCCCATGTTGCGCACCGTCGCCTCCATGACCGTTCGCTCTGCCTTTTCCTGCACATAATGGAGCGCATTGAGCAATGCGGCCGCCAATACGCCTATAACGGCAACAGCCACCGAAACCTGAAACAGCGAGCGCGAGCGAGGCGTGACGTCGCTCATTTCCTCAGCGCGACTTTGCCCATGTCCCACAGCGGCAGGAAGATGCCCAGGGCGAGGATGAGCACCATGATGCCCAGCGCAACGATCAGGATCGGCTCGATCTGCTGCGCCAGGGTCTTCAATTCGTATTCGACTTCGCTCTGATACATGTCGGCGATTTCCTTCATCATGTCATCGAGCGCGCCGGATTCTTCGCCCACGGCAATCATCTGCA
>JAIOPW010000136.1 GCA_021413665.1 Rhodocyclales bacterium
GCCATCGTCCATGCCCACGGCGGCCAGGTGTACATGGACGGCGCCAACCTCAACGCCCAAGTGGGACTGTGCCGCCCGGCCGACATCGGCGCCGACGTCTCGCACATCAACCTGCACAAGACCTTCGCCATCCCGCACGGCGGCGGCGGACCGGGCATGGGGCCGATCGGCCTCAAGTCCCACCTCGCACCCTTCATGGCCAACCACGCGGTGCAGGCCGTACCCGGACCGCACGGCGGCCAGGGTGCCGTATCGGCCGCGCCCTGGGGCTCGGCCTCGATCCTGCCGATCTCCTGGATGTACATCACCATGATGGGCGGCGCCGGCCTCACCCGCGCCACCGAGATCGCGATCCTCAACGCCAACTATGTCGCGGCGAAGCTCAAGGACCACTACCCGGTGCTCTACACCGGCAGCCAGGGTCGCGTCGCCCACGAGTGCATCCTCGACGTGCGCGTGATCAAGGCCGCCACCGGCGTGGCCGAAATCGACATCGCCAAGCGCCTGATGGACTACGGCTTCCACGCCCCGACGGTGAGCTTCCCGGTGGCCGGCACACTGATGGTGGAACCGACGGAGAGCGAGGACAAGGCCGAGCTCGACCGCTTCTGCGCCGCGATGTGCAGCATCCGCGACGAGATCCGCAAGATCGAAACCGGCGAATGGACGCTCGATGCCAGCCCGCTCAAGCACGCGCCGCACACCGAAGCCGACTTCATCGGCGACTGGACGCGACCCTACTCGCGCGAGCAGGCCGTGTTCCCGCTGCCCTGGGTGGCCGAGAACAAGTTCTGGCCCTGCGTGAATCGCATCGACGACGTGCACGGCGACCGCAACCTGTTCTGCGGCTGCGTGCCGATGGAGAACTACACATGACCACAACCTCCGCATCCCTGATCCTCACCGTCATCGGCGACGACCGCCCCGGCCTGGTCGGCGAACTCTCCGCCGTGATCAGCGCCCACCACGGAAACTGGCTTGAATCCTCGATGGCGCAACTGGCCGGCAAGTTCGCCGGGATCGTCGAGGTCGGCGTTGCCGCCGAGCAGGCCGAGGCCCTGACACAGGCGCTGGGCAAGGTCGGCGGCCTGCGCATTACGGTGGAAAAGGCCAAGCCGCGAGAGTCCGCCGGCAAGGGGCGCCGCCTGAAATTTGCCCTGGTCGGCCACGACCGGATCGGCATCGTGCGCGAAGTTTCGCAAGTGCTGGCCAACCATGCGGTCAATGTGGAGAGCCTGGAAACCCATACCTCCAGCGCACCGATGTCGGCTGCGGTGCTGTTCCACGCCGTCGCCGAACTGACCGCCGCACCCGACCTCGACGTCGGCGCGCTGACCGGAGAACTGGAACGCATCTCCAACGATCTGATGGTCGATATCACCCTCGACGAGACCCTCCGGGCATAGATCGATGTATACCCTGCATATCACCAACAAGAACTACTCCTCGTGGTCGCTGCGACCCTGGGTGCTGATGCGGGCCTGCGACATCGCCTTCGACGAAGTGCTGCATCCGTACACACCCGGCAACGCGGTGGATTTCCGCGATATTTCGCCCACCGGCAAGGTGCCCTGGCTGGTCGATGGCGACACCATCGTCTGGGATTCGCTGGCCATCACCGAATACCTGGCCGAGCACCACGCCGGCATCTGGCCGACCGATGCCCAGGCGCGTGCCTGGGCACGCTGTGCCGCCGCCGAGATGCATTCCGGCTTTGCCAGCCTGCGCAGCCAGCATGGCATGAACGTCGGCGTGCGGGTCGCGGTGCGGCAGCGTTCGCCGGCGGTGCTGGCCGACATTGCGCGCATCGAAGACCTGTGGAACGAAGGTCTGACCCGCTTCGGCGGACCCTTCCTGGCCGGCAGGAAATTCACCGCCGTCGACGCCTTTTTCGCACCCGTCGTCTATCGCTTCCGCACCTATGGCGTCGACTTGAATGGCGCTGCGGCGGGCTATATGCCGACCATGCTCGACCACCCCGCCCTGCGCGAGTGGGAAGCCGCCGCGCTGGCCGAGGATTTCCGCGAAGCTGCCTACGACGCCGATCTGACGAAGACAGGCACGGTGACGGCCGATCTGCGCGTACCGGTCGCCACAAAGTGAAAACCCCCGAGCTGCTGGCCCCGGCGGGCTCGCTGCTGATGGCGCGCACCGCGCTGGATTTCGGCGCGAGCGCGATCTACGCAGGGCAACCGCGCTACAGCCTGCGCGTGCGCAACAACGATTTCGGCGCGCTGGAAAACCTCGCCGAAGGCATCGCGCTCACCCACGCGCGCGGCGGCAAGTTCTACCTCGTCAGCAACATCCTGCCGCACAACGCCAAGCTCAGGACCTACCTCGACGACATGGCGCCGGTGATGGATCTCAGGCCCGATGCCCTGATCATGGCCGATCCCGGCCTGATGATGATGATCCGCGAGCGCTGGCCGGAGATGCCCATCCACCTCTCGGTGCAGGCCAACACGGTGAACCACGCGGCGGTGAAGTTCTGGCGCAGCGCCGGTGTCACGCGCGTGATCCTCTCGCGCGAACTGTCGCTCGACGAAGTGGCGGAGATTCGCCAGGAATGTCCCGACACGGAACTCGAAGTCTTCGTGCACGGCGCGCTGTGCATCGCCTACTCGGGACGCTGCCTGCTCTCCGGCTACTTCAACCATCGCGACCCGAACCAGGGCAGTTGCACCAACTCCTGCCGCTGGGATTACAAGCTGCATGAAGGCACGGAAGATGCCGGTGGCGATGTCGGCCTCGCCAACCCGCGCCCGCTCGCCGTGGCACCAGCGCCGACTCTTCCAGTAGCCGGAAAGCAGAACACCCTGCGCCGCCCCGGCGCCACCTGGCTGCTCGAAGAAAAGGAGCGCCCCGGCGAATACATGCCGATCGAAGAAGACGAACACGGCAGCTACATCCTTAACTCGAAAGACCTGCGCGCCATCGAGTACGTCGCGAAACTGACCGAGATCGGTGTCGACTCACTGAAGATCGAGGGCCGCACCAAGTCGCCCTACTACGTCGCCCGCACCTGCCAGAGTTATGCCCAGGCCATCGATGACGCCGTCGCCGGCCGCCCCTTCGACACGCAACTGGTCGGCCAGCTCGACGGCCTCGCCAATCGCGGCTACACCGCGGGTTTCTTCGATCGCCACCCCGACCGCGACTACCAGAACTACCTGCGCGGCAGTTCCGAATCCAGCCGCAGCCTCTACGTCGGTGACGTGCTCGGCTACGACGCCGATGGCCTCGCCGAAATCGCGGTGAAGAACCATTTCGCCGTCGG
>JAIOPW010000137.1 GCA_021413665.1 Rhodocyclales bacterium
TTGGCGGGAGAAGGGTTTCGGGCTTGCACTCGGACCTCGATTTGGGTAACCTTTACCTCCCTGTTCGATAAATCGTCGGCGAGACGTGGTCCGAATTGACGGATCTTCGCCGCGACTGCGCCGTTGGCGGCGTGGATAAAGAGTTTCCCCAGACGGAAGTTGGCTACCCGGGCATGAGGCCTCAGAGCCTCCGGTAATGCAGCTTCCAGAAGACGCTGGAATTGGAGCAGACGTTGGGCGTGGCTTGCCAGCCGCGCCATGCTGTCACCGGAGATCAAGTGTTCCTGGAGGCTGCGCGATGTCATCGATAACGAGGTTTCCGCGGTTGGCTGAACGCCATTGCCAGTCGCAACCGAAACGAACCTGAAGGGAGGGAAGGGATGCATATTATTCTCGTCTCCGACCGTCTGGCAACCGCAAGAAGCATTACGCTCACTTGGTGGCATGCCGTGCTTTTCGCAGGGGCCTTGTTTATCTCGGTCCTTATGCTGTCTTCGCTGTTTTCCTACGTTACCGTTCGCCATGCTGCGGAAATTCGGCTGCCGTTTCTGCAGGACCTGCTACGGACGGTGAATGCGGAAGAAACCCAGCGATCCAAGGACTTCGTGCGGGAAAACCTCAACGCCATGGCGGTCAAACTCGGCGAGATGCAGGCCCAGTTGCTTCGTCTCGACACGATCGGCGAGCGTCTGGCTGGCATGGCGGGCGTCAAACCCCAGGATCTCAAGGCATTCGAGTCCAGGACCGACGGCCGCGGGGGCCCCCTCCTGCTTCCGGCGGCGATGTCGCCAAGCGAATTGCAGCGCGCGGTCGATGCCCTGGCGCATCAAGTCGAAGCAAAATCCGACGCGATTTCCCTGATCGAGTCCCAGATGCTGGAAGACCGGCTCCGGAAAAGCCTGTTGCCCACCAGTCTGCCGGTCGAAGCCCAATGGAACGCGTCGAGCTATGGTTGGAGGGTTGATCCCTTCACCGGCGAACGGGCAATGCATGAGGGTGTAGACTTTGTCGCAACCCCCGGCACCGGCATACGCGCTGCGGCGGCCGGAGTGGTAGTCAGCGCGGAACGCCATCCCCAATACGGCAACCTGGTCGGGTCTACCGGGCGCTCCACCGGCCCGCACCTGCATTTCGAGGTGCGCATTCGCGGTCTGGCGCAGAACCCGGACCGCTTCCTGCGCATGGCGCAGAATTCACCCAGGCCGTTCGCCAAGTCGCCGCTCGCTGCAAGGCATTGATGCATGGCCCTGCGGGGAGCCAGCGGCTCCCCGCATGCTAAAATCGCCGCTTTGCGTGATCCGGCTGATTTTCAGTCGCGTACCCCATGATCTACGGTTTTGGTTCCAGCACAACGCCCGCTCTGGCGGGCATTGGCCTGTGCCGAAGCCGGTTTCTGAATGATAAAAAATGATATCCGGCTTTCGTTCCAGCGTAACGCCCGCTTGCGCGGGTACTCGCTTTCTCTGAAGCCGATTTCTGAGCGATGGAAAAATGATAACCGGCTTTCTCAAGAAGATATTTGGTAGCCGCAATGACCGGCTGATCAAGCAATACTCCCAGACTGTCGCTCGCATCAATGCGCTTGAAGCGGCAACGTCAAAGCTGTCGGATGAGGATTTGCGTGCCAGGACGGACGAATTCCGCAACCGCCACGCCAAGGGTGAAACACTCGATGCCTTGCTGCCGGAGGCCTTTGCCGTGGTCCGTGAAGCCGGGCGTCGGGTGCTCGGGATGCGCCATTTCGACATGCAGTTGATTGGCGGCATGGTGCTGCATTACGGCAAGATCGCCGAGATGCGCACTGGCGAAGGCAAGACACTGACGGCAACGCTGGCCGTCTATCTGAATGCGATTCCCGGCACGGGGGTGCATCTGATCACCGTGAACGATTACCTGGCGAGTCGCGACGCAGAGTGGATGGGACGCATCTACCGCTTTCTCGGCCTCAGCGTCGGGGTCAATCTTTCGCAGATGGCGCACGATGCAAAGCAGGCCGCCTACGCCGCCGACATCACTTACGGAACCAACAACGAATTCGGTTTCGACTATCTGCGCGACAACATGGTGTATACGGCCGACGAGCGTGTGCAGCGCGGCCTCAGCTACGCCATCGTCGATGAAGTGGACTCGATCCTGATCGACGAGGCGAGGACGCCGCTGATCATTTCCGGCCAGGCCGAAGACCACACCGAACTGTATCTGCGCATGAATGCCGTGCCGCCGCTCTTGACCCGCGGCGAAGCGGCCAAGAGCGAAGGCGATGCCGATACCGGAGATTACACCGTTGATCTCAAGTCGCATCAGGTGCTACTGACAGAGGCCGGTCACGAAAAGGCCGAGGAGATTCTGGCCCGCCTCGGCATGCTGGCGGAAGGCAGCAGCCTGTACGAACCGGCCAATATCCTGCTCATCCACCATCTTTATGCCGCACTGCGGGCGCACAACCTGTACTTCCGCGATCAGCAGTACGTGGTACAGGAAGGCGAAGTGGTGATCGTCGACGAGTTCACCGGTCGCCTGATGTCGGGGCGACGCTGGTCGGATGGCCTGCATCAGGCGGTCGAAGCCAAGGAAGGTGTGTCGATCCAGGCCGAAAACCAGACCCTTGCATCCATCACTTTCCAGAACTACTTCCGCATGTACGGCAAGCTGGCCGGCATGACCGGCACCGCCGACACCGAGGCGTACGAGTTT
>JAIOPW010000138.1 GCA_021413665.1 Rhodocyclales bacterium
TCAAGCAGGCCGACGGCCAGAAGTTCATCGATTGGGTCGTCTCGCCCGAGGGCCAGAAGGCCATTGCCGCCTACAAGATCAACGGCGAGCCGTTGTTCTTCCCCAACGCAAAGGGCTGAAGCCCTTCGGGCGGGAAATCAGCCCGCCGCTTCCCAGAGCCGCCGCAGCACCCGCTTGGCCAGCACCGGAGTGACGCGACGGCGGTAGGAGACGTTGATCACCGTGGTTTCCATCGGCTGGGTGCCGCGCTTGATCTGCTTCTCGACCAGCGCCAGCGCGGCATCATCCAGGGGGTTGCCGGCCAAGGCGTCTAGGCCGGCGATCAGTTCCGGGCGCGAGGAGACGCCGGTGCAGGCAACGCGCACATCGGCGATCGTGTCGCCTTCGCGGCGCAGCGCGACGGCGACGCCGGTCAGCGGGAAATCGATGGCACCACGCACCTGCATTTTCTCGTAAGCGCTGACCCAGCCTTCGCGGAGCGGGATGCGCACCGAGACCAGCAACTCGTCGACCGCCAGCGATAGCCAGGCCATGCCGTCGTCGCGGTAGAAGTCGGCGATGGCGACACGGCGCTGCCCCTGCGCGCCGAGCACCAGCACCTCCGCGTCGAGCACCAGCAGGGCCGGCGCAACGTCGCCGCTGAAGGCTGCCCAGCAGCGGTCGGACTTGGTCGCGACGCGGCAGACATCGCCGGCGATCTTCATGCAGTTGTCTATCGCGTGGCGCCAGGGCTCGCTCTGGTTGTAATACATGCAGCGCGTATCGAGGCAGAGATTGCCACCCACCGTGGCTGCGGTGCGATGGGTCGGCCCGGCGACGCTCGCCGCGGCCTGGGCCAGCGCCGGCAGGCGAGCCTGGGCGACGGGATCGGCGGCCAGCGCGGCCAGCGTGACCCCGGCGCCGACGTGCAGCCAGCCATCCACCACGCGCAATTCGGAAAGTTCGGCGATGCCGCCGAGGTCGATGATCGCCTCGGCCGTCATCAGGCCACGACGCATGTTGGGTAGCAGGTCGGTACCGCCGGCGATGAAGCGGCTGGCCGGATGCTCGCCGCGCAAGCGCACGGCGTCGGCCGCAGTGGCCGGACGCAGCAGACGGAAATCCGGGAGGGCGGCCATCACGCAGCTCCTTGGGCAGATTCCGCCTGCGGCTTCGCGACGCGGGGTTTCTTGTTCAACGCATCGAAGACGTGAACCGGCGTGATCGGCAAGGCACGAAAGCGTTGCCCGGTGGCATCCTCGACGGCAGCGGCAAGCGCCGACATGAAGCCGGAAAGCGGACCTTCGCTGGCCTCCTTGGCGCCGAAGGGCCCGTTGGGATCGATGCTCTCGACGATGTGCACCTCGATGTCGGGCGATTCGACGATGGTCGGCACGCGATAGTCGAGCATGTTGGCCGCCATGTGGTGACCGTTTTCGTAGACCGTTTCCTCGCTGATGGCCTGGCCCATGCCCATCCAGATGGCGCCCTGGACCTGGCCCTCGACCGACATCGGGTTGATGGCGAAGCCGCAGTCGATGGCGGCCCAGACTTTCTCCACGGTGACCTTGCCCAGGTCGAGATCGACGCTGACCTCGACCGCCTGCGCCGCGTAGGAGAAGCCCATGGTGGAGCCGACCGCCCCGCCGCGCTGCTTGCCGCCCTGGAACTCGGGCGGGCAGGTAAAGGTGCCCTTGACCGTCAGCGTACCGGTGGCAACCAGCGCTTCCTCGGCCACGTCGGCGAAGGAAATCTGTTTGTCCGGATTGCTCAGTGATGACGCGGCCTCGCCCAGCCAGTCGACTTCGGCCTCGGTCACGGCGAGGCGTTTCGCCGCCGCCGCGACGAGGATGCGCTTGAGGTTTTCCGCCGCATTCGCCGCCGCGTTGCCGACCATGAAGGTGACGCGCGACGAGTAGGAGCCATTGTCCTTGGGCGTGATCGCGGAATCGTTGGCGATGATGCGGATACGGCTGTAGTCGATGCCGAGCACTTCGGCGACGACCTGGGTGATGATGGTCGACGAGCCCTGGCCGATGTCGGAGGCGCCGGTGAGGATGGTGACGCTGGCGTCGAAATCGAGCTTGAGGATGATCACCGCATGCGGCTCGCCGGACCAGTGCACGGGTTTGGCCGAACCGCTGACGAAGTGCGAGCAGGCCATGCCGAGACCGCGCCCGATGTTGCCAACCCGATCCAGCTTGCCCTTGCGCGCCTGCCAGCCGCTGGCCGCCTCGACCCAGTCGAGGCATTCGGGCAGGCCGTAGGACATGACCTTGAGACCGTTGATGGTGTCGGTCGGCGCCTGCAGCAGGTTGCGCCGCCGCACTTCGATCGGGTCGAGCCCGAGTTCGGCGGCCATGGAATCGAGCAACGACTCTAAGGCAAAGCGGATATTGACCGTGCCGTGGCCGCGCATGGCGCCGCAGGCCGGCGTGTTGGAATAGACGCGGTAGCCGTCGTACTTGACCGCCGGAATGTCGTAGAGCCCGTTGAGCAGCGCGCCCGAGTAGAGGATGGTGACCAGGCCGTAGCCGCCGTAGGCGCCGCCTCGTTGCACCACCTCGGCCTCGCAGGCGGTCAGGCGGCCTTCGCGGGTCATGCCCAGCTTCATGCGGATATGGCTTTCCGGCCTGCCGCGATGGGCGAGGAAACTTTCCTCGCGCGACATCAGCAGGCGTACCGTGCCACGTGCCGCGCGCGCCAGCATGGCGCAGACGACCTCGAAATTCAGCGCTTCGGTGCGATGGCCGAAACCGCCGCCGACGAAAGGCTTGATGACCCGTATGTGCGCCGCCTCCATCTTCAGGCAGCGCGCCAGCGTCAGATGCACGTAATAGGGCACCTGCGTCACCGACCACAGGGTCAGATGGCCGCGCTCCGCGTCATAGGTGGCGAGGGCCGCGTTGGGCTCCATCATCGCGTGATGGACCTCGGCGCATTGGTAATTGTCCTCGCGCACCAAGTCGGCCGCGGCGAAACCCGCGGCGGTATCGCCGAACTCGTTATGCACGGCACGCTCGATATTGTCGGCCTTGTTGTCGTGCAGCGGCACGGCATTCGGCTGGCGCGCTTCCGCGGCGCTGAAATAGGCCGGCAGTTCGCGCACGCGCAGGCGGATCAGGGCCAGCGCGGCGTCGGCCGTCACCTCGTCGATGGCGGCAACGGCGGCAACCGGATCGCCGATGTAACGCACACGGTCGCGCGCCAGCGGGAACTCGTTCTGCGCAATCGGGATCACGCCGTAGGGCATGTCGCATTCGTCGCCGGTGATCACGGCACGCACCCCGGGCAGGGCCAGGGCCTCACTGATATCGACTTCCAGCAATTCCGCATGGGCGTAGGGACTGCGCAGGATCTTGCCGAACAGCGCGCCGCCGGCCGGCAGGTCGGCCGTGTAGCGCGCCGTGCCGGTCACCTTTTCGATGCCGTCGACGAAGGGCATTCGGGCGCCGACGCCGCGCGGTTCGCTGGCCGGCTTGAGCGTGACGACCTTGTGCTCGGGCGCGTTCACGCCGCTTGCTCCACCGCACGCGATGCGGCTTCCACCGATTCGATGATCTTGACGTAGCCGGTGCAGCGGCACAGGTTGCCGGCCAGCGCGGCCTTGATCTGGTCGCGGCCGGGATGCGGGTTGCTGCGCAACAGGGCCTCGGCCGCCATGATCATGCCCGGGGTACAGAAGCCGCACTGGCTGCCCAGGTGTTCGTGGAAGGCGCGCTGCAGGCGCGACAGGTTGCCGGCGCGGCTGAGGCCCTCGATGGTTTCGATCTCGCGACCGACGACGCTGTGGGCCAGCGTGCTACAGGCCAGGCGCGGCTTGCCGTCGACCAACACGGTGCAGGCGCCGCATTCGCCGCCGTCACAACCCTGCTTGGTGCCGGTCAGTCCGAGCACGTCGCGCAGGTAATCGATCAGCAGGGCATTTTCGGCCACGGCGTCTTCGCGCGGCTTTCCATTTACGGCAAGTCTGAGTATGGATTTCACAGGAGCTCCCTGATGGCTGCTTTGGCGCAATATTATTGCTGGATCTCCAACAATTAGCAAGTGAATGGATTTGGCGCCATAGCGCCCCATCCCCTCCCGCCCCCCCTGAAGGGGGAGGAGGAGAACACCACAACGTCGTTCGTGTGACCGCCCCGGCGAACCGGCGCCACGCAGGACTTCCAGCCGCGCTCCAAGTAGAATACGGCCCTCGCCGGGTTCCCCGGCCCCCCTCCCGGTTGCACTCCCATGCTCGTCGCTTCAAACGTCACCATCCAGTTCGGTGCCAAGCCGCTGTTCGAGAACGTCTCGGTCAAGTTCGGCGAAGGCAACCGCTACGGCCTGATCGGCGCCAACGGTTCGGGCAAGACCACCTTCATGAAGATCCTGGCCGGTGTGCTGGAGTCATCCGCCGGCAACGTTTCGCTCGATCCGGGCGAGCGCATGGCTTATCTGAAGCAGGACCAGTTCGGTTACGAAAGCGTGCGTGTGCTCGACGTAGTGATGATGGGACACGCCGAAATGTGGGCCTGCATGTCGGAGCGCGACGCGATCTACGCCAACCCGGACGCGACCGAAGATGACTACATGCGCGCCGCCGAGCTGGAATCGCATTTCGCCGAGTACGACGGCTACACCGCCGAATCGCGCGCCGGCGAGCTGCTGCTCGGCGCCGGCATCCCGATCGAAAAGCACAACGGGCCGATGAGCGAAGTCGCGCCGGGCTGGAAGCTGCGCGTGCTGCTGGTGCAGGCGCTGTTCGCCAACCC
>JAIOPW010000139.1 GCA_021413665.1 Rhodocyclales bacterium
CCCGCACCTGCCAGAGTTACGCCCAGGCCATCGACGATGCCGTCGCCGGGCGGCCCTTCGACGCGCAACTGGTCGGCCAGCTCGACGGCCTCGCCAATCGCGGCTACACCGCGGGCTTCTTCGATCGCCACCCCGACCGCGATTACCAGAACTACCTGCGCGGCAGTTCCGAATCCAGCCGCAGCCTCTACGTCGGTGACGTGCTCGGCTACGACGCCGATGGCCTCGCCGAAATCGCGGTGAAGAACCATTTCGCCGTCGGCGACCGCATCGAGATCATCCGTCCCGTCGGCAATCTCGACCTGATCATCGAGGCCATGAAGAACCGCGAGGGCGAACCGGTCACCGTCGCCCCGGGCAGCGGCCACTTGATGCGCATCGCCCTGCCGGCGGGCTGCGAAGGCGCCTTCGTCGCGCGCTATGTGTGATCGGCTTCACGCCGGGACTCGTCGAAGTGCGCATCTCGATCGGCCTCGAATACCGGAAAACCTGAGACCTGGCGTGCAGGGTGGCGTCGCGGTCGAAAAAGTCCCGGTCAGGCCGGACGATATCGTGCAGTTCGATTTGTGAGGTCAAGGTGTTCACCGCGTCTGCGCAGGAAGTCGCGGGAGGTGCGCCGATTCTTGCGCGGGCTCAGATCGGAACCAGCGCCCGCCCGGTTCAGCGCTCCGGCTCGGACTCCGGCGGCTCCGAGTCCTGCTTGAACAACGCCAGATCGCGAATGTTTTTCTGGACGGCAACGGCGGCAAACAGGCTCAGCAGGAAGGACATCGCAAAAAATCCCTTCTCGCTGGACCCGAGATTCGCATTCCAGAGACCCACGGTGAGAAGGAGAATCGCCATACCTACGGCGATCCATGAAAGTCCGAAATAAATTCCGGTAACGGGTATGCCCTCCATTCGATCGCGAACGGCCTTCTGCAGAGACACCGACGCGTAAAGTCCGAACATCAGGACCGTGAAGTAAAAGCCCTTTTCGGAATTGGGCATTGCTCCGTTCCAAAGCCCTGACAGGAAGGTGATGGAGCCGACAAGCAAGGCAGCCCAGGACGCGCCGACAAATGCGCCCGTGGGTTTTGGAAGCTGTGACTTCATGATGATACCGTCTCCTTGGTCGTGTGATGGGGTGTCAAATCCGCCTGTCCCACAGGATACATCCTTTTCACATTTCCATGACAGGCAGATTCTTCACCAGTGGTGCAGAGTCAGATGACAAGGTAGCGGTTCGCCTGCTGCCGGCGTTCCAGCGCCTCCTGCGCGTCCTTTCGGCTGATTCTCGCCACCACCACGATCCATTGCCGCCGGTCGCGGGCGACCAGCTCCGGGAAGTCGAGCCTGCTGTAACCGTCGCCGGCAACGGCTGTCGGGGATATCACCCCCATGCGGTCCACCGTCACTTCGGTCGGCTTCAGGTAGAGGGCTCGGGCGCCGCCAGCCACTCGGCGTACGCGTCGAGCAGGTTCTCGGGGGCAAGCGAGGCGATGGCCTTGCGCTGGCGCTCCGCGAGCACCTGGCGTCGTTCGCCGACGCTGGCACGCTCCATCCGCCAGGCGGTGCGGGCATCATGGTGCTCCTGGCGCAGTTCCGCGACGCAATGGGCGAAGCCGCGCGCCAGGCCGTCGAAGGCGGCGGCCTGCAGGCGCTGGCGCGTGACCTCGTCCCCGCTGCCAAGTTCCCCCAGCGTATGGTCGGCGAAGTAAAGCAGGCGCTGCGGCACACCGTGCTGCACCACGTCGCCGTTCAACGCCACGCCCGTCACCGCCTTGTGCCGCTGGCGCATGCCGAGCAGGCCGAAGAATTCGCCCCGCCCTGCATTGGCGGGGGCGGCGAAGAACTCACGCACTTCGCGGCTCTTGCCCAGCATGTCGGCGATGTCGCCGGGGGCGGCGAACAGGGCGTGCACCAGGGGATCGGTGGCAAAGGCACCCGGACCGATCTCGACCGGACCGGGAATGGCGGCGGCGACCTCCGCGCAATGGCGCAGCGCCTGCGCGACCGCGAGCGCGAGCCGCTGCTGGTAATCCGACACGGCTTTCAGGCGCGGATCGACCGCCTCGACCGCGCGGTCGATCGCCTGGCGCAAGGC
>JAIOPW010000147.1 GCA_021413665.1 Rhodocyclales bacterium
GCGATCGAGTTGATGACGAAGAGGTTGAGGCCGACCGGCGGGTGGATCAGGCCCATCTCCATGAGGATGGTCATGACCACGCCGAACCAGACCAGGTCGATGCCGTGAGCCTTCAGCGCCGGCAGGATGATCGGCGTCACCATCAGGATGATGGCCACCGGCGGCAGGAAGAAGCCGAGTACCACCAGCAGGATGTTGACGGCGACGAAGAAGCCCCACTTGCCCAGCGGCAGGCCGACCATCCAGGCCGCGACCTCCTGCGTGATGTGCAGGTAGCTCATGACATAGGTGTAAAGGAAGCTCATGGCGAGGATCATCATCACCATGGTCGATTCGCGCACCGTGCCGCCGAGGATGGCCTTCATGTCGGCCGGTCGCCAGCAGCCGTAGATCAGGATCACCATCAGCAGCGAGGCGAAGGCGCCGATGCCGGCCACTTCCGAGGGCGTGGCCCAGCCGCCGTAGAGCGCCACCATGATGATGACGATGATGGCGATGAAGGGCAGCAACCGCGGAATGGTCTCCAGCTTCTCGCGCCAGGTGAAGCGGTCTTCGCGCAGGATCTCCACATTGTTGCCCTGCAGCCGTGCGCGGGCCTGTTCGCGACGGAACTGGATCACCACCCAGATGATGAAGAGCACGGTAAGCAGCAATCCGGGGCCGACCCCGGCGATGAACAGCTTGCCGATCGACTGCTCGGTGACCACGCCGTAGAGGATCAGCGTCAGCGAGGGCGGGATCAGGATGCCCAGGGTGCCGCCCGCGGCGATGATGCCGGAGGCAAGTCGCGAGGAGTAGCCGCGTTTGCGCATTTCCGGGATGCCCGAGGAACCGATCGCCGAGCAGGTGGCCGGGCTCGATCCGCACAGCGCGGCGAACACCGAGCAGGCCATCACGTTGGCCGCGCCGAGGCCGCCGGGTATGCGCCCCATCCAGCGGTTGAGCGATGAATACAGGTCGGCGCCGGCGCGCGACTTGCCTATCGCCGCGCCCATCAGGACGAAGAGCGGAATGGTGAGCAGGACGAAGTTGTCGAGTTCCGAATACAGCGTTTCGGCCACCAGCCCGACGGTTTCCACCGGCATGTAGATCAGCATGAAGACCAGCGCCACGCCGCCCACGGC
>JAIOPW010000148.1 GCA_021413665.1 Rhodocyclales bacterium
ACGTGTTCAACGGCGAGACCGCCTTCAAGCTGCACGATACCTACGGCTTCCCGCTGGACCTCACTGCAGATATCTGCCGCGAGCGGAAAATGCGCGTCGACAGTGCGGCCTTCGACGCTGCCATGACGCGGCAGAAGGAGCGGGCGCGCGCCGCCGGGAAGTTCAAGATGGCGACCAACCTCGAGTACGAAGGCGCGGCCACCACCTTCCACGGCTACGAGGCATTGGAAGCCCGCGGCAACATTCTGGCCCTGTACCGGGACGGCGCGACAGTGAATGAACTGGTAGAGGGCGAAACGGGCGTTGTTGTGCTCGACGATACCCCCTTCTATGCCGAATCCGGCGGCCAGGTCGGCGATACCGGCGAACTGCGTTCGACCAGCGGTATTTTCGCCGTGGAGGACACGCAGAAGATCCAGGCCAGCGTTTTCGGCCACCACGGCGTGGTGCGCACCGGCAGCCTGAAAGTCGGCGGTGGCGTCACGGCAAAGGTCGACACCTTGGCGCGTGCCCGCACCGTGCGCCACCACTCGGCGACCCACCTGATGCACAAGGCATTGCGCGAAGTGCTCGGGCCCCACGTGCAGCAGAAGGGCTCGCAGGTCGATGCCGACAAGACCCGCTTCGACTTCGCCCACACCCAGCCGGTCACGGCCGCTGAAATCCTGCGCATAGAGCGCATCGTCAACGACGAGATCATCGCCAACGCCGCGACGCGTTCGCGCGTGATGGCGATCGACGAGGCGCAGAAGACCGGCGCCATGATGCTCTTCGGCGAGAAGTACGGTGACGAAGTGCGCGTGCTCGACATCGGTTCTTCGTGCGAACTGTGCGGTGGTACGCATGTCGGCCGCACCGGCGACATCGGCCTGTTCAAGATCGTCATGGAAGCGGGTGTCGCGGCAGGCGTGCGGCGCATCGAGGCGGTGTGCGGTGATATTGCCGTGCAGCGCATCCAGCAGCAGCAGGCGCTGCTCGATGCCGTGGCCACCGAACTCAAGGCCCAGCCGGCAGAGGCTGCGGCACGTGTGACGCAGATGCTCGACCACGCGAAGGCGCTGGAAAAGGAGCTTGCGCGCCTGAAGTCGAAGCTCGCTGCGGCCCAGGGCGACGACCTGGTCAGTCAGGCAGTGGAGGTCAAGGGCGTTAAAGTCATTGCCGCAACCCTGGAAGGAGCCGATGCCACGGCCTTGCGCGAGACACTGGACAAGCTCAAGGACAAGTTGAAGAGCGCCGCAATTGTCCTGGCCAGCTCCGGCGAGGGCAAGGTCAGCCTGATTGCCGGAGTCACCGCCGACCTGACCGGCAAAGTCAAGGCCGGCGAACTGGTGAATTTCGTCGCGCAGCAGGTAGGCGGCAAGGGCGGCGGACGGCCTGACATGGCGCAGGCCGGAGGCACGAATCCTTCGGCCCTGCCGGCGGCGCTGGCTTCCGTCAAGGGTTGGGTGGAAGCGAAACTTCAATAGTCGGCGCCGGCGGGACGGCGGCAGCGCCCGGCAGGCTGGCCTTATCTGAATTGAAGCGAATTCCCTTCAGGAATTTGCCTCGTTCTCCCTGCCGATGTTGTTGGCCCAGGCCAGCGCTTGTGCCAGGCAGGTGTTGATGGTCCAGGCATCCAGGCCAGGCAGTTGCTGTGCGATATCTGAGCAGGCGCCGCCGTCGCCTGCTTCCAGTGCTTCGGTCAGCTTGAGCATGGTGCCCAGTTCGCCGTCACGTGTTTCAAGTGCTGCGCGTACGCTGCCCGGAATCTCGATGCCACGCAGGATTTCTTCGAGGCTTACGCTCATCAGCGTTGGCATCAGGGACATGATGCCGGTCATGAAGGCCGTGTCCTCGAAGTCGCCGCGACCGGGATGCAGCTTCGCCGCCAGAAGTTCCATCAGCCGGCCGCGTGATGCCGCCAGTTGCAGCAGCGGGCTGACGACACGGTTGCCTGAAGGATTTGTGTAGAGCAGCAGTTGCAGCCAGCGCTGCAACTGGCGGCGCCCGAGGACGGTGAGCGCGTGGCGGATCGAGGTGATCTTGGTGCGCAATCCGGTGGCAGCCGAATTGGTCAGGCGCATCAGGTTGATGGTGAGCCCCGGCTCGGGCTTGAGTACATTTTCGAGCTGGGTGGTTTCGGCGTCCTCCAGCACCAGGCCCAGCAGTCGCATCAGCGAAAGTTGCGAATGGCCGAGTTTCTTGCCGGCGATGATGGTCGGTTTGGCGAAGTAGTAGCCTTGGAAATAGGTGTAACCGAGGGCGTGGCATTTGTCCGCCAGTTCCCGCGAGTCGACCTTTTCCGCCAGCAGCTTGAGCGGCCACTTTTTCAGCGCCTGAGTGGTGGCCGCGAGGCCGGCCGGATCCAGCGGCATCAGGTCCACCTTGACGATTTCGACCAGATCGAGCAGCGGCGTGAACTTGTCCTCGAAGTTGACGAAATCATCCAGTGCCAGCGTATAGCCGAGCGCTTTCAGGGCCTGGCAGCGGTCGACGATTTCCGGCGTGAGGTCCACGGTTTCCAGCACCTCCAGCACGATCTTGTCGGAGGGCAGGGCTTCCAGCAGGTCGGAGAGCAGCAGGCTGGCGTCGCAGTTGATGAAGCCCTTGTAGGGGCCCAGCGCCTGCTCCACGCCTAGGTCGGCGAAGGCATGGCTGATGACGCTGGCCGAGGCCAGCAGGTCGTCCTGCACCTCGGCCGTGTTCTTCTGGCGGCCGCTGCGGAACAGCAGTTCGTAGGCAAAAAGTTCGTGGTTGCGGCCGAGTATCGGCTGCCGCCCGATGAAGATTTCCTCGCCGCGATCAGCCATCAGAATTCCGTTCGGATGCCCGGCCGGATTGCGTTGAGGGCCGACCTGAATTCATTCTGGATGCGGGCCAGGGCGGCCTCGGTGTCGGCTTCGAAACGCAGCACCACTACCGGCGTGGTGTTCGAGGCCCGGGCCAGGCCAAAACCGTCGGCATATTCGGCGCGCACTCCGTCGATGGTGATCAGCTCGCGCGCGCCGGGCAGCAGTTTGCGACCGCCCTGGCGCAGCTTCGCCACCAGCGCATGCGGCTCGCCTTCCTGCATCTTGATGTTGAGTTCGGGAGTCGAGATGGCGTTGGGCAGGTGCTTCAGCGGCCAATTCGAGTCGTCCCAGCGCGAGACGATTTCGAGCAGGCGGGCGGCGGCGTACAGCGCGTCGTCGAAACCGAACCAGCGTTCCTTGAAGAACATGTGGCCGCTCATCTCGCCGGCCAGCGGCGCGCCGGTTGCCTTCAACTTGGTCTTGATCAGGGCGTGGCCGGTAGTCCACATCAGCGGCCGGCCGCCCTGATGGCGAATCGATTCCGCCACCCAGCGCGAGCATTTCACGTCATAGATGATCTGGGCGCCTGGGTTGCGCGTCAGCACGTCGGCGGCGAACAGCATCAACTGGCGGTCGGGAAAAATGATCTCGCCATCCCTGGTGACGACGCCGAGCCGATCGCCATCGCCATCGAAGGCCAGACCGAGTTCCGCGCCGGTCTCGCGCACCGCGCGCTGCAGGTCGACCAGGTTTTCCGGCTTGGACGGGTCCGGATGGTGATTGGGGAAATTGCCATCGACTTCGCAGAACAGTTCCTTTACGCGGCAACCCATGCGTCGCAGCAGGTCCGGCGCGACGCTGCCGGCCACGCCGTTGCCGCAATCGACGACGACCTTCATCGGCCGCGACAGCTTGACGTCGCCGACGATGCGGTCGAGGTAGGCCTGGCGTACGCTGGCGTGGCGTACCACGCCGCGGCCCTGGCAATAGTCGGCGCTGGTGATACGGCGTCGCAGGGCCTGGATCATCTCGCCATGGAGCGTTTGGCCGCCCAGCACCATCTTGAGCCCGTTGTACTCGGGCGGATTGTGGCTGCCGGTGACGGAAACGCAACTGTCGGTGCCCAGTTGATGGGCGGCGAAGTAGGTCATCGGGGTCGGCACCCGGCCAATGTCGATGACATCGATACCCGTCTGCGTAATGCCATTGGCCAGGGCGCTTGAAAGCTCCGGTCCGGAGAGGCGGCCGTCGCGGCCGATGACGATGGCCTTGACGTCGCGCGCGACGGCTTCGCTGCCAAGCGCCTGGCCGATCTGGCGCACGGTTGCCGCCGCCAGCGTGGTGCCCACGATGCCGCGAATGTCGTAGGCCTTGAAAATTTCGGGTGACGGAATCTGCATATCCTGTGCTGGCGAAGTCGGGCTTTTCCGATTATCGCACGATGACAGTGTCAGACAGATGGGCGCGGAAGTGAGCAAGAATCCGGTGTGGCAGCCAGTCGATACGGCCTGGCGGGCGACCGTGCACGAAGCCGACATGGCCTCCGTGCGCCGGTATTTCAAGCGTGATCGCAGTGGGCAGGATTTCGCGTGGCGGCAATGCGGCGCGCGGCAGGAATGGGTCGTTCGCCGCATGCAGCAGCAGGGTCGGCAGTTGCACCGCGCCAAGCAGCGGGCCGGCACTGCTGCGCGCGTAGTAGTCGTCGGCGCCGAGAAAGCCATGCAGGGGCGCGGTAACCGCATCGTCGAAATCGCGCAGCGTGAGCGACGCCATGGCGCGGCGAACGTCGATCCGTCCCGGAAAGCGGCGTTCCTTTTCAAGAGCCGACGGAATCAGCGTGCGCAGGAAATGTCGGGCATAGACGCGATTGAAACCCGATGAAAGCGCGGTGTTGGCGGCCGCGAGGTCCAGCGGCGCACTCACCGCTGCCGCCGCATTGACCCTGCCGGATGCCTGTCCGCCCTGCTCGGCCAGCCACTTCAGCATGGCGTTGGCGCCAAGCGAGACGCCAGCCAGGAACAGCGCCGGAAAGCCGCGCGCATGCAGGCGGCGCACCACCCAATCGATTTCCGGCGAGTCGCCGGAGTGGTAGGCGCGCGGCAGGCGGTTCGGTTCGCCCGAACAGCCGCGAAAATGCACCACTACGCCATGCCAGCCGCGACCCGCCACCGCGTGCATCAGGCGCCGCGCATAGTGGCTGCGCGAACTGCCTTCGAGCCCATGAAACAGCGCGACGCACGGCGCACCCGGCGTGCCGGCTATCCAGTCGAGATCGATGAAGTCATCGTCGGGAGTTTCCCAGCGCTCGCGCCGGTAGCGCGGCAGCGGCCCCTTGATCAGGAGTGGCCACATGGTTTGCGCGTGGCCACCGGGCAGCCTGGCGGGAGCCGTGTAATCGCGCCCGTTCAGCGCCGGCTTCAATGCAGGGTTCGTGGCGCCTCCGGGACGCTGTTGGGGGGGACGGGCGAGGCGTGGTGGGCAACCATGCGCCAGCCCAGCGCACCACGCACATAGACATTGGTGGCCGCCACCGGGGCGCTCAGATTCTCGTCGCCCTGGTTGGCGATGTGTTCGAGCAGGGTGCTGACCATCGAGAACGGCGTCGTGACGGCCGTCTGCTGCGACAGGCGCACGCGCAGCTTGCGGCCGTTGGCGAAAACGCGCTGCCAGGCTTCGCGGATCATCGTGTAGCCGACCAGGCGCGGGCCGCCGGGATGGACGCAGACCACTTCCTCGTCTTCGGCCCAGACCGCCATCATGGCCTCGATGTCGCAGCGCTCGAGCGCCTCGTAGAAGGCGGCTTCCACATCCTGCGGGCTGGCGAATATCTTCTGGCTGGGCATGGTCAGGCCCGCAGCGCCTGGTTGATGGCCGTTGCGACCTGCTGCGGGTCGATTCCGTTGAGGCAATCGAAATGGCCCAGCGGACACTCGCGCTTGAAGCAGGGGCTGCAGGGCAGCTTGCGCGAAATGATCCGCGCCTTCTGCGACAGTGGCGGCGTATAGGCAGCGGAGGATGAACCATAGAGCGCGATCAGCGGCCGATCGAGCGCGGCGGCGACGTGCATCAGGCCCGAGTCGTTGCTGACCACGCAGGACGCCGAGGCGACCAGGTCGATCGCCTGCTCCAGCGTGCTGCGTCCGCAAAGGTTGACGGCCGCCCCGCCGGCCGTCGCGGCGATGGCGTCGCCCGTGGCCGCGTCCTTCTCCGAGCCGATCAGCCACACCGGCCGCCGCGGGCTGGCGACAAGTTGCGCCAGCGCGGCAAAGTGCTGCGCCGGCCAGCGCTTCGCCGGGCCGTATTCGGCGCCGGGGCAAAAGACGATAGGCGCGGCATCGAGCGGCAGATCCAGTACGCGCCGCGCCGCCTCTTGCTGTTCCGTCGTCGAAGTCAGGTGCGGCATCGGCAGGCTGTCGGGCAGGGGGCCGGCCAGCGCGGCGTAGCGCTGCACCAGTTGCGGGTGGCGCGCGGCATCCGGGCGGTGACGCCGGTTGAGCAGCAGGTAACGCGATTCGCCCTGATAGCCGATGCGGCGCGGAATGCCGGCGAAGAAGGGCGCCAACGCGGACTTCCATGAGTTGGGCAGGACGTAGCACTCGGCATAGTCGGCGCTGGCGAGACGGCGACCCAGTGCGCGGCGGGCGCCGAAATTGAACTCGCCGTGGCGGAAGGGATTGGCGATCACCGCATCGACCTCATCCATGCGCGCCAGCAGTGGCGCCGACCAGTCGGGGGCCAGCACGTCGATCCGTGCCGCCGGGTGATTGCGCTTGAGCAGTGCCAGCAGCGGCTGGGCAAGAATCGTGTCGCCGATCCAGGATGGAGCGACGATCAGAATGCTCATGTCCGAAGATGCAACCGGATCGTGCGCAGCGACTTAATGGTGACCCTTGGGGCGCTCGCCTTCGAAGCGATACACCGTACCGCAGTACGGACAGGCGGCCTCGCCCGATTCGCTCTTCAGCAGGTCGATGAAGACCCGCGGATGGCGGGCCCACAAGGGCGCGCCGGGACGCGGGCAGGCCAGCGGCAGATCGTGGGCGGTGATGGCAACCTGGCGTTGCGTTTCGTCGAGCGTAGTCATGGGGTTTTACCTCAAGCGGGTCAGATGTAGCTTAGCCAGTCGGCGTGGGCCGGCACCCTGCCGTTCACCACATCGAAGAAAAGGCTCTGGATCCTGGTCGTGATCGGGCCGCGGCTGCCGGCGCCGATGGTGCGGTTGTCCAGCTCGCGGATCGGCGTCACTTCAGCGGCCGTGCCGGTGAAGAAGGCCTCGTCGGCGATGTAGATGTCGTCGCGCGTGAGGCGCTTGGCAATTACCTGGTAGCCGAGTTCGGCGGCCAGCGTGATGACGGTGTTGCGCGTGATGCCCATCAGCGCCGAGGCGAT
>JAIOPW010000149.1 GCA_021413665.1 Rhodocyclales bacterium
GCCGTGGTCGAGCGCATTTCTGCGCAGCACCCGGACAGCACCATCCTGATCGTCTGTTCGGGTTCCGCCGACAACTTCAACCTCGAGGACTTTTACGGCGCCGGCTATCTCGTTTCCCTTTTCCGCCGCCGTGTCGCGGACGCCGACTTTTCCGATGCCGCCCTTGCCGCGGAACTGCTGCACGACCATTGCGACGGCCTCGATGCCCTACGCCGCGCCCGCGTCGGCCGCATGATGCTGGCGCGCCGGCTCGACGCCGAGGTCGCCTTCGCCGCGCAGGAAAGCTGCTTCGACGTCATACCGCTATTGCAGGATGGCGCCCTGCGCCCCGTTTGAATTTTCAGGAAGACACCATGACCGCCCCAACCAAGACCTACAAGTACTACTGGGAAGATTTTCCCGCCGGCAGCGTCCGCGAATTCGGCGGCGTCACGATGACGTCCGAGGAGATCGTCGCCTTTGCCCGCCAGTTCGACCCGCAACCCTTCCATCTATCCGAAGAGGGTGGCAAGCACAGCCTGTTCGGTGGCCTCGTCGCCAGCGGCTGGCACACTTGCGCGCTGGCCATGCGCATGATGTGCGACGCCTACCTGCTGGAAGCCGCCAGCCTCGGCTCGCCGGGCCTGGAGAACATCCGCTGGCTCAAGCCGGTACGCCCCGGCGACACGCTGCACGTGCGCTCAGTGGTGCTCGAAGCGCGCCCCCTCGACAGCAAGCCGCACGTCGGCCTGCTGCGCACACGCTGGGAGATGCTGAACCAGAACAACGAGGAAGTCATGCAGATGGAAGGCTACGGGATGTTCCGCCGTCGTCATCCGGCGCAGCCAAAAGACCAACCGGAATGAACGCGGCCGAGCTGATCGAACAACCCTTCGCCACCTATGGCGAACTGATCCGCGCGCAGGCGCGGTCCCGACCGAACCATCCCGCCCTGATCCAGGGCCGGCGCAGCGTTTCCTTCGCCACGCTCGATGCGATGATGGATCGCGTCGCCGCGACCCTGCAACGCAAGGGTGTGTGCTCCCGGGAATCCATCGCGATCTGCGCCGGCACCTCGCTCGAATACGCCGCCGTATTCCTCGGAGCCCTGCGCGCCGGAGTGGCGGTGGCGCCGCTGGCGCCCTCGTCGACAGCCGACACCATCGCCGACATGGCGGCCAATGCCGAAGTCCGCTTGTTCTTCGTTGACGCCGCCACGGCAAACGAACTGTCCGCCGTGCGCGACCGCATCGCCGTGCCCTGGATAGCGCTCGACGAGAGCGAAGCCGGCACAGCGTTCTCGACATGGCTGGCGCCGGCGGGCAGCATCCCGGAACCGGTGACGATCCGTCCCGAGTCGCCCTTCAACATCATCTATTCCTCGGGCACCACCGGCGCGCCCAAGGGCATCGTGCAGCCGCACGGCATGCGCTGGGTCCATGCGCAGCGGGCGCTCGACCACGGCTACGGGCCCGACGCGGTGACCCTGGTGTCGACGCCGCTCTACTCCAACACCACCCTGGTCAGTTTCTTCCCCGGCGTGGTGCTGGGGGGCACCGTGGTACTGATGCCCAAGTTCGATGCCGGGCGCTACCTCGAACTGGCACATCGCCATCGCGCCACGCACAGCATGCTGGTGCCGGTTCAGTACGCGCGCCTGATGGCCCATCCTGCCTTCGATTCCTTCGACCTGTCGAGCTTCCGCATGAAGTTCTGCACCAGCGCCCCCTTTGCCGCCGCGCTCAAGGCCGACATCCTGCGCCGCTGGCCGGGCGGGCTGATCGAGTACTACGGCATGACCGAGGGCGGCGGCACCGTGGTGCTCAAGGCCCACGAACGCCCGGACAAGCTGGCGACGGTGGGCCAGCCGGCCGAAGGCCACGACATCCGCCTGATCGATGAGGCCGGGCACGAAGTTTCGCTCGGCGAGATCGGCGCGATTGGTGAAATTGTGGGCCGTTCGCCGGCCATGATGAGCGGCTACCACCGCCAGCCGGACAAAACCCGCGAAGCCGAATGGCATGCGCCCGACGGCAAGCGCTTCATCCGCACCGGCGATGTCGGCCGCTTCGATGCCGACGGCTTCCTGACGCTGATGGACCGCAGGAAGGACATGATCATCAGCGGCGGCTTCAACGTCTATCCGAGCGACCTCGAAGCCGTGCTGATCCGGCATCCCGCGGTGGCCGAGGTGGCCGTGGTCGGCATCGCTTCGGAACGCTGGGGCGAGACGCCGGTGGCCTTCGTCACATTGAACCCGGGCGCC
>JAIOPW010000150.1 GCA_021413665.1 Rhodocyclales bacterium
GTCAGCTCGCCGCTCTCAAGGTACTTGTTCATCAGTTCCTCGGAGGCCTCGGCAGCGGCCTCGACCATCTTTTCGCGCCACTCGTCGGCCGTCGCTTTCAGGTCTGCAGGAATGTCCCGGTAGTCAAACTTGATCCCCTGACTTGCCTCATCCCAGAAAATGGCCTTCATCTTGACCAGATCGACCACGCCCTCGAACTTCTCCTCGGCGCCGATCGGAATCTGCAGCGGAATGGGGTTGGCCTTGAGGCGCATGCGCATCTGGTCATGCACCTTGAAGAAGTCGGCACCCTGACGATCCATCTTGTTCACGAACGCCAGCCGCGGCACGCCGTAGCGGTTGGCTTGACGCCAGACGGTTTCGGACTGCGGCTGGACGCCACCCACGGCGCAATAGACCATGCAAGCGCCATCAAGTACGCGCATCGAACGCTCCACCTCGATAGTGAAGTCGACGTGCCCCGGAGTGTCGATGATATTGACACGATGCTCGGGAAAATTCGCGCCCATTCCCTTCCAGAAACAGGTGGTAGCCGCCGAGGTAATGGTGATGCCACGCTCCTGCTCCTGCTCCATCCAGTCCATGGTGGCAGCGCCGTCATGGACCTCGCCAATCTTGTGATTGACCCCCGTGTAAAACAAAATCCGTTCGGTGGTGGTAGTCTTCCCGGCATCGATGTGTGCCGAAATGCCGATGTTGCGATAGCGCTCGATAGGAGTCTTGCGGGCCACTTGATTTACCTGCCTTATCTAAACCAAACCGCCATGAGGCCTCGTTGTTGAACGAAGCGACAGGGCGGCGGACAAAAACGAAAGTCTCGCCGGGCACCCGGCGAGACGCGATACCACTTAAAAACGGAAATGCGAGAACGCCTTGTTGGCTTCGGCCATACGATGAACTTCCTCGCGCTTCTTCATCGCCGCCCCACGCCCTTCCGATGCTTCAAGAAGTTCCGCGGCCAACCGCTGCCCCATCGACTTCTCGCTCCGCTTGCGTGCGGCCTCACGAAGCCAGCGCATCGACAAAGCCATGCGCCGAGAAGGACGCACTTCAACCGGCACCTGGTAGTTAGCGCCACCCACTCGGCGGCTCTTGACCTCGACCAAGGGCTTGACGTTATTCACGGCCAGGGTGAACACCTCCAGCGGATCCTTCCCGCTCTTGGTCTGGATTTGCGCAAACGCGCCATAGATGATGCGCTCGGCGACCGACTTCTTGCCACTGTCCATCAGCACATTGACGAACTTCGAAAGATCAACGCTGCCAAATTTCGGATCGGGCAGGATGTCACGTTTGGGGACTTCACGACGACGGGGCATGGTATCTCCTTAAGACCCGGATCAGGCAGCTTTGGGTCGCTTGGCGCCGTACTTCGAACGGCTTTGCTTGCGGTCCTTGACGCCCTGGGTGTCAAGACTGCCGCGAACGATGTGGTAGCGCACCCCGGGCAGGTCCTTGACCCGACCGCCACGGATGAGGACCACCGAGTGCTCCTGCAGATTGTGGCCTTCGCCGCCAATGTAGGAGATGACCTCGAAACCGTTGGTCAGTCGCACCTTAGCGACTTTCCGAAGTGCAGAATTCGGCTTCTTCGGAGTGGTGGTATAGACACGGGTACAGACGCCGCGCCGGGCGGGGCTGTTGCCGAGTGCAGGCACCTTGCTTTTCGACTGTGGCGCCTGACGGCCCTTGCGCACTAGTTGATTAATGGTAGGCATGTATTTGTCCTGAATGCTGCGCGAAATGCACTGGAAATTGCGAAAAATCGGCCCCTGCCAAGGGCAAAGAGGCCGGATTATAGAATGGTCGCCGACGAGCGTCAACCCGCTTGAGCGTCCTCCGCAGTGGCCGGAGTCTCTTCCCCAGCAGCCGGCAGATCGAACAGGCTTTGCGCCTCGGCGCCGCCACGGGACTGCTTGCGACGCGTACGGTGGTAGGCCATACCGGTTCCTGCCGGGATCAGGCGTCCGACGATCACGTTCTCCTTCAACCCGCGAAGTTCGTCGCGCTTGCCCATGATGGCAGCCTCGGTGAGCACACGCGTAGTTTCCTGGAAAGATGCGGCCGAGATGAAAGAGTCAGTAGACAGGCTGGCCTTGGTAATGCCGTGCAGCATGAACTCGTATGTCGAGGGCGTCTTGCCGGCCGCAATCAGCTTGTCGTTCTCATCCAATACCGCCGCGCGCTCGACTTGCTCCTCCTTGATGAAGGCCGAATCGCCGGGATGCGTAATGACAACGCGGCGCAGCATCTGGCGCACGATCACCTCGATGTGCTTGTCGTTGATCTTTACGCCCTGCAGGCGATAGACGTCCTGCACCTCGTCGATGATGTAGCGGGCGAGCTCCTCGACACCCTTGAGGCGCAGAATGTCATGGGGATCGGCAGGGCCGTCCACAATCACTTCGCCCTTGTTGACCACTTGGCCATCGTGGGCCATGACATGTTTGTCTTTGGTGATCAGGTACTCGTGCGCAGTACCATCCGGCTCAGTGATCACAAGACGTTGCTTGCCCTTGGTGTCCTTGCCGAACGAAACCGTGCCGGTGACTTCCGCCAGCACGCCGGCATCCTTTGGAATCCGTGCTTCGAATAGTTCGGCAACGCGTGGCAAGCCGCCGGTAATGTCACGGGTCTTGGACGACTCCTGCGGAATTCGCGCCAGAATATCCCCGACCGCAACCGGCTGACCATCTTTGACGGTAATCAGCGAGCCGACCTGAAAGGTGATGGTAACTATATGGTCGGTACCATGAATCTTGACTTCCTGACCCGATTCGTCGATCAGTTTCACCTGCGGGCGAACACCCTTGGATGCCTTGGCGCCGCGTTTGGGATCGATAACGACGAGCGTCGACAGACCGGTAACCTCATCCATCTGCTCTGCGACAGTCGCGTTCTTCTCGACATTCTCAAACTTCACCGTACCCGCATACTCGGTGACGATCGGACGGGTGTGGGGATCCCACAAGGCCAGTTGAGCCCCAGCCTTGACCGGCTTGCCGTCGTCGGCACGCAGAGTTGCGCCGTACGGAACCTTGTGACGCTCGCGCTCTCGGCCGTTGTCGTCAGTAATCATCACTTCGCCGGAGCGGGAGATGACGATTTTCTCGTTCTTGGGATTGGTGACGTAACGCATGGTCGCGGTGAAGCGGATCACGCCCGAACTCTTGGCCTCAATGCTGCTCTGCGCGGCCGAGCGCGATGCCGCGCCACCCACGTGGAAGGTACGCATAGTGAGCTGGGTGCCCGGCTCGCCAATCGACTGGGCGGCGATGACGCCGACAGCCTCGCCGGCATTCACCAGCGAACCGCGGCCCAAGTCACGGCCATAGCATTTCGCGCACAAACCATACCGGGTTTCGCAAGACAACGGGCTACGCACGCGGACTTCATCGATGTCGAGCACTTCGATGGCATCAACTGCATCTTCGTCCAGCAGGTAGCCTGAAGCGAACAGCACATCCTGAGTGTCTGGATGAATCACGTCGTTGGTGGTCACGCGGCCAAGAATGCGCTCGCGCAATGGCTCGATGATTTCACCACCTTCCACCAGCGCCTTCATGGCAAACCCGCTCTGGGTACCGCAGTCGTCTTCGATCACCACCAAGTCTTGCGTAACGTCCACCAGGCGACGCGTCAGATAC
>JAIOPW010000164.1 GCA_021413665.1 Rhodocyclales bacterium
TCGACCGCTATCGCGCCGTGCTGGCCCACATGGTCGGCCACCGCCGCTGGAGCGTGGCGCAGATCGCCGACAACTGGAGCCCCTTCCAGCGCATGGCGGTGGAGTTCTTCGAGGACTGCCGCGTCGAGATGCTGCTGGTGCGCGAATATCCCGGCCTGCGCCGCATCTTCCTCGCGCTGCACCCGCAACCGCAGGAAGGCGCCTGCGATCCTGCCACCACGTCCTGCCTGCGTCACCGCCTGGCGATGCTCTCGCGCGCCCTGCTCGATCCCGGTCACGCTTACACCGACCCGGACCTGCTCGACTACACGCAGCGCTTCCATGCCGCGCTGGCGGGCGGCGAATCGAGCACGGCGGAGATGGCCACGCTGGCGCTGGCCTATGTCGCCAGGACCCGACGCCAGAGCGACCAGTTGGCACGAATGCATTTCGCCGATACGGTGATCGACTACCGCGACGACAATCGCCAACTGTGGAAATTCATCGAGGAAGGCGACGAGGAAGACGCCTTCGATGTCGAGCGCAAGCTGGAACCCGGCGAGGAATTGCGCGGCCTGCCACCGCGCCGCTACCCCGAATGGGATGCCGCCAGCCAGACCTATCGTCCCGACTGGGTCAGCGTCTACGAAGGCCTGCATCCCAGCGGCAACGCCGCCGACATCGACCGGCTGCTGCAGAAGCATGCGGCACTGGCCAAACACCTGAAGCGACTGCTCGACCTGCTCAAGCCGCAGGACAAGGTGCGTATCCGCTACCAGGAAGAGGGCAGCGAACTCGACCTCGACGTCGCCATCGGCTCGCTGATCGACTTCAAGGGTGGCGCCACGCCCGACCCGCGCATCAACATGAGCCACCGCACCGACGGACGCGACATCGACGTCCTGCTACTGCTCGATTTGTCGGAGTCGCTCAACCAGAAAGTCGGCGCTGGCGGCACGGCGGGGCAAACGATTCTCGAACTCAGCCAGGAAGCGGTGTCCTTGCTGGCCTGGGCCATCGACTGCCTGGGTGATCCGTTTGCCATTGCCGGCTTCCATTCCAATACCCGCCACGAGGTGCGCTATCAGCACATCAAGGGCTTTTCCGAGCGCTGGGACGACACGGTAAAGGCGCGCCTCGCGGCCATGCAGGCGGGCTGGTCCACGCGCATGGGCGCCGCGCTGCGCCATGCCGGCCACTACCTGGAACGGCGCAAGGCCGACAAAAGAATTCTGTTGCTGCTGACCGATGGCGAGCCGGCGGACATCGATGTCACCGAGCCGGGCCACCTGCGCGCCGACGCGCGCAAGGCCGTCGAGGAACTGGCCGCCAAGGGCGTCACGACCTTCTGCCTGAGCCTCGATCCGAAAGCCGACGACTACGTTGGTGAAATCTTTGGCACGCGCTGGCGCGTGCTGGACCGCATCGAGCGCCTGCCCGAAACGCTGCCCAGCCTGTACCTCGAACTGACCCGCTAGGCGCCTGGCCCCCGTCGGCAATGCCCCCATTCCCGCGGTGCGGAAACAATAACAGGGGGCTTATTTGAAGGATAAGAAAAAGTGAATGGTGCTTATAGATCGATCCGATTACATTGTCCGCTGATCGATCGGAGTTATCCGACCCGCCACTCGCAGCGGACGCAGGCACACAATTCTAAGGAGCAGGGCTCATGCATCAGGGACGCAAGACGCTGACGCGTTACACCATCGAGGAAGAACACAAGCATCCGGGCGCCTCGGGCGAATTCTCCGGCCTGCTCAACTCGCTGGCCACGGCGATCAAGATCATTTCCAACCAGGTGAACAAGGGCGCGCTGATCGGCGCGCTGGGCAATGCCGGCACCGATGCAGCGTCGGTCAATGTCCAGGGCGAAGTACAGAAGAAGCTCGACGTCATGAGCAACGACGTGATGCTCCAGGAGAACGAGTGGTCCGGCAACCTGAGCGGCATGGCCTCGGAGGAAATGGAAAACGTGTACGTCCTTCCCGCCCACTGCAAGCGGGGCAAATACCTGCTGGTCTTCGATCCGCTCGACGGCAGCTCGAACATCGACGTTAACCTGACCGTGGGCACCATCTTTTCGATCCTGCGCGCGCCGAACCCGGGCAAGGACGCCAGTCTCGAGGATTTCCTCCAGCCCGGCACGAAGCAGGTCTGCGCCGGCCTCGCGCTGTACGGACCGTCGACCATGCTGGTGCTGACCACCGGCGATGGCGTCGACGGCTTCACCCTGGACCGCGACATCGGCGCCTTCATCCTGACCCATCCGCAGATGCGCATTCCGGCCGAAACCCATGAATTCGCCATCAACTCATCCAACGCCCGTTTCTGGGAACCTCCGGTGCAGCGTTATGTGGAAGAGTGCCTGGCCGGCAAGACAGGTCCCCGGGACAAGGACTTCAACATGCGCTGGGTCGCCTCGCTGGTGGCAGAGACTTTCCGCATCCTGACGCGCGGCGGGATTTTCATGTACCCGAAGGACAGCAAGGATGCCTCCAGGCCAGGTCGTTTGCGCTTGATGTACGAGGCGAATCCGATCTCCTTCATGATCGAGCAGGCTGGCGGCCTCTCGACCACGGGTCGCGAACGCGTAATGGATATCTTGCCGACGGAACTGCACCAGCGCGTGCCGCTGATCTTCGGTTCCAAAAGCGAAGTCGAGCGCGTTGCCGGTTACCACGCCGAATACGTCAGCGGCAAGGAGCCGGAAACGTTCAATTCGCCCTTGTTCTCAACCCGCTCGCTGTTCCGGACTCAATAAACAGTCACTCAGGAGGCTCCCATGTCGGTCAAGCATCCCATCGTTGCCATTACCGGATCATCCGGTGCCGGCACGTCCACGGTCACCAAGTCTTTCGACCTGGTCTTCCGTCGCGAAAAACTTAGTGCCGCCATCGTCGAGGGCGATTCCTTCCATCGCTACGACCGAAAGTCGATGAAAGTTGCAATGGAAGAAAACCGGGTGAAGGGCAACAATCACTTCAGCCATTTCGGTCCTGAAGCCAACCTGCTCGAGGAACTGGCCGGCCTGTTCAAGACCTATGGTGAAACCGGCAAGGGCAAGGTCAGGAAGTATCTGCACAATGCCGAAGAGGCGGCGCCGTATGGCCAGCAGTCGGGGGAATTCACGCCCTGGGAAGACATCCCCGCCGGCACCGACCTGATGTTCTACGAGGGACTGCACGGGGCCGCCGTCACCGACACGGTCAATGTCGCGCAGCATGCCGACCTGCTGGTGGGCGTGGTGCCGACGGTCAACCTCGAGTGGATCCAGAAACTGCACCGCGACAAGAACCAGCGCGGCTATTCGACC
>JAIOPW010000101.1 GCA_021413665.1 Rhodocyclales bacterium
TTTGCGTCTATTTCTTGTCGGGCTCGAATTCTACTAGCTCGGCGCCGTCGCTGACCTGCTCGCCGACATTGAAGCGGAAAGCCTTGACGGTACCGGCGGCCGGCGCGGCGATGGTGTGCTCCATTTTCATGGCTTCCAGGATCAGGAGCGGTGCGCCCTTCTCGATCCGGGCGCCGACCGGCGCGATCAGCGCGATCACCTTGCCCGGCATGGGCGCGGTCAATCCGCCCTCGGCGCCGCCGCCGCTGCCGGCATGGAACAGCGGGTCGATGGCGGCGAAGACGTAGCAGACGCCGTCGATGAAGACATGGCGCTTTTCGTTGGCGGACACCACGGTGACGTTGATGCGGCGCCCGCCGAGGTCGACGCGCAGCTCGCTGCCGCCGGCGAAACGCCCGGCGGCGGTGCTGCGTTGACCGTCGAATTCGAGTTCAAAGGCTTCACCGTCGTAGGCGGCGGTCACGACCTTCTCGGTTTCTCCGGCACGCAGCTTGATTTCGCGCCGCGCAATGCCGTTCACCCGCCAGCCGTCGCGGGCATGCCAGGGCGAATGCGGGTCGGGGCTGGCCGAGGCTTCGGCGGCGGCGTACTGCTGGTCGCGGATCAGTTCGCCCAGCGCGGCGACCAGCCAGGCCTCGGCCGGCGGCTCGGTCATTTCGGGGAAGAGGAAGGTCCGCTCGCGTTCGATCAGGCCGGTGTCGAGGTCGGCCTGGGCAAAGGCCGGGCAGGCCACCAGGCGCGAGAGGAAGCCGATGTTGTTCGACACGCCGACCACGCGGTAGTCGGCCAGGGCCTGCAGCATGCGCGCCAGGGCGCGTTCGCGGGTTTCGTCCCAGACGATGAGCTTGGCGATCATCGGGTCGTAGTGGGGCGAAATTTCGTCGTCCTGCTCGACGCCGGTGTCGACCCGCACGTTGAGGGTCTCGGCCGGTGGCGCGAGGTGGATCAGGCGGCCGACCGAAGGCAGGAAGCCCTTGTCAGGGTCCTCTGCATAAATCCGCGCTTCCAGCGCATGGCCGCGGATCGCCAGTTGCTCCTGGCGCAAGGGCAGCGTCTCGCCGGCACCGACTTTGAGCTGCCACTCGACCAGGTCCAGCCCGGTGATCATTTCCGTCACCGGATGCTCGACCTGCAGCCGCGTGTTCATCTCCATGAAATAGAACGTCCCGTCCTGGTTGGCGATGAACTCGACGGTGCCGGCGCCGACATAGCCGACCGCCTTGGCCGCATCGACCGCGGCCTTGCCCATTGCGGCGCGACGTTCGGGCGGCATGTTGGGCGCGGGAGCTTCTTCCAGCACCTTCTGGTGGCGGCGCTGCACCGAGCAGTCGCGCTCGAACAGGTAGACGCAATTGCCGTGGCTGTCGCCGAAGACCTGGATCTCGATGTGGCGCGGGCGCTGCA
>JAIOPW010000162.1 GCA_021413665.1 Rhodocyclales bacterium
TTGAGGATCTCGCGCACCGCCATGCCGTCGCCGCCGCCCAGCACCAGCACCCGGCGGGCGCCGGTCAGTGCGGCCAGCCCGGGATGCACCAGGGCCTCGTGGTAGCGGTATTCGTCGCGCGAGGAGAATTGCAGGTTGTGGTTCAGGTAGAGCCGCAGCTCGTCGCGCCAGCGCGTGGCCACGATGCGCTGATAGGGGCTCGACTCGGCATGCACGATGTCTTCGTTGTAGAGGTTGGCTTCGGCCAGGCTGACGAAATGGCCGGCAAAGCCGAAGCCGAGCGCAAGGAAGCCGATCACCGCGACGCATTGGGTTCGCAGTACGGCCATTGCTCCGATCTGGGCCCGGAACAGCCACAGCGCCCAGGCGGCGACCAGCGCATTGAGCAGGCCGAACAACAGCGCGCTGCGCACCAGCCCAAGGTGCGGCGCCAGCAGCAAGGGAAACAACACCGACACCGCCAGGGCGCCGATGTAGTCGAAGGTCAGCACCTGCGCCACCAGATCCTTGAACGCCACCTCGCGCTTGAGGATGCGCATGATCAGCGGAATTTCCAGCCCGACCAGAATGCCGATCAGCAGCACCAGCCCGTAGAGCGTCAGGCGGAAGGGGCCGGCGTGCAGCGTGAACAACAGGAACAGCAGTCCCGCCGAGAGGCCGCCGAGCAGGCCGACCAGCAGCTCGATCTGGATGAAGCGCACCAGCAGATTGCCGCCGACATATTTTGAGAGCCACGAGCCGATGCCCATGGCGAACAGATAGACGCCGATCACCGTGGAAAACTGCATCACCGAATCGCCCAGCAGATAGCTCGCCAGGGCGCCGGCGATCAGCTCGTAGGCCAGCCCGCAGGAGGCGACGATGAAGACGGAGACCAGCAGGGGACGTTGCATTACGCCAGGGTCATTTGTGGAACGCCCGCGCCGCATTTGCCGAGCGCACCGGCTGCGCGTCGGCGTTTTCGGAGAACAGGCTCCAGCCCAGGTACTGTCCGTAGTTGAACAGCGTGAAGGCAACCAGGCTGAGGATCATCGCGGCGCGCGGCATCAGTCGTCGTCTCCGGAATTGCTGTCGTCCGAGCCGAATTCAGCGCCGCTGGAAAGGAAGTCGGCGTCCTTCCAGCGCTCGGCCTCGAAGGCGCTGACCCGGTAGCGGCTGAACAGCGGAAACAGCGCGATGAAAACCAGCAGGAAGAAGAAATTGCTCCAGGCCGCCTGGTCGCGGACGATCTTGATGCGGTCGGTGACGGTCACCGGCTTCTCGGCGGAAATCTCCGGGTCGATGACGAAGTAATAGGTGCCGGCCGGCAGGGCGAGCGGTCGCCTTCGCTCCAGCTTTCGCCGCCGTCCGAGCCGTGCCAGTAGGCGACGTCGCTTTGCGCGACCCAGGCGCGACCGCTCGTCTTCTCGATCAGCGTCAGGCCCAGGCCGAGCCAGTTGTTGTCGAGATCGGTTTCGTGGCGCAGCACGATATTGCGCGCGTCGCTGGCGAGCTGGAAAGTTTGCGTGGTGACCGGCTCGTCCTTGCCAGGCGAGAACACCAGCCGCTGGTCAAGCAGGGTGCGGCTGCCGAGGATGAAGAACCAGAGCACCTGGGCGACGACGGCCAGGCCGAGGAACTTCCAGAAGTTGGCGCAAATCCGGCGGTGGGCTTCGACGCGGGGATTGGGCTGGCAGGGCCCAATGTCCTTCGGTTTGGGCAGCGGCGTCGTGAGGCCGAAGGCGGTGGCCACTTCCTCGGGCGGCAGGTAGTCGCCGAGCGACCAGGTGAGTTCGCTGCCGCTCATCTCGCGCGAAAGCATGCGCGGTGGCGCGACGAAGTCCAGGGTTTCCCATTCCTCGTTGAGCGTCACCTTCCAGGTGAATTCGCCGATCACGTAGCGCGTCACCGCCGTGCCGCCTGAATAGCGGCGGAACTCCTGTCCCTGGAACACGGCGGCCGGCTGGCCGTCCGCATAGCGCGGCGGCGCGGTCAGGGGGCTGACCCAGCTCCAGTGGCCCTCGCTATCCACCAGCCAGCGGAAGCCCTCGGTCGGGTGGTGCAGCAGGTATTCTTCCCAGGGAGCATAGAGGCCCACCGGCTTGACGGACCGCTGCTGGAAGCCGATCACCGTCCAGTCCTTGCCGGCGAAGCGGCCGACGCTGCCGAGTGCAAGGCGCGGTTCAATCGTCAGGGTGTCCATCACCTTTTGCAGGACACGCAGGCTTTCGTTTTCCGCGTCGAGGATGGTGAGGCAGGCGGGACAGGCGACGCTCAGCACCGCCTTGTCGTGCACGCTGATGGGGCCGCCACAGGAGGGGCATTGCAGGGATTTCACCGGGCCAGCCGGTTTGGCGGCAGCGGAGCCGTCGCGCAGGTTGGCGAAGTTGAAGCTGGCGAAAGCGTGCGACCGGCCGACGAAGAACAGGGGCGGCGTTTCAGAATAGTCGATGCTGGCGAAAGCACCGGATTCGTCCGCTCCACGCAGGTCCGCCAGTTGCGCCGGATAGCCGGCACCGAAGGCGAAAGGCAGCTCGCCCTCGCCGGCCACGCACAAGGCCTCTTCCTTGTTGGTCACCACCCATTCCTGCTTGGCCAGGACCAGGCGGCCGTCGATGCGCAGGGCTTCGTATGCCGGCGGGGCATCGGCCGGCGGCGTGAGGAAGCTGAGGATGTATTCGCCGCCGGCATCGGAGAGCCAGCCGGAGCGCTGGTTGTCGAACAGGATGTGCCACTCGTTCCACACGCCCGCCACGTAGCGCAACTGGATGCGGCCGATGACCGCGAAATGCATGCCGCCATGGACGCCCTCGGTGCCGAGCCGGATCGGCGAGGCATCCTCGATGAGGTCGGCCATGCGGCCGAGGTTTTCCAGGTTGCCGCCATGACGCACCAGCGTGCTGCGACAGAACTCGCAGACGCCATGGAAGGACGCCGACGACTTGAAGACGACCGGCGCGCCGCAGGCCGGGCAGTTGGCGCTGAAGGGCATGGCCCGATTCCTGTGGGGCGGGTTTGGTCGGGTGTCAGCCGAGTTTCTTCAACAGCTCGGCCTTCTTTGCGTCGAACTCGGCTTGCGACAGCATTCCCTTGCCGACCAGTCCGTGCAGCTTTTCGATGGTGGCGACGACTTCGTCGGCCGATACCGGCGCGGAAGTCGGCGCTGGTGATACGGCGGCGGGCGCCGCCATCGGGTTCAGCGACTGTGCCATCGATGCCGCGACCTGCTGGCCGACGCCGAAACCGACGCCGACACCGGCACCGAGCCCGGCGAGGCCGCCTTCGTTCGCGGCCGCGAGCGGTATTGCCTCGGCGGTCTGGAACTGCGTGTAAGCCTGCATGCCGCCCATCATGTTCACCCCGATGCGCTTGTCGAGTATGGCCTGTAGTTCCTCGGGCAGCGAAATGTTCTGCACGTTGAGGCTGTCCAGGGCCAGGCCGTAGCTGGCGAACATCGGCTCCATCTTCGCTTTCAGGGCATTGCCGAATTCGACCTGGTTCGAGGCCATGTCGATGAATGGCACACCCGACTCGCCGAAGATGTCGGCGATATGGCCGACGATGGTGTTGCGCAACTGGCCTTCGAGTTCTTCCGAGCCATAGCGCTCCATGGTGCCGGAGAGCGTGGTGTGGAAGGCCTTGGGGTCGCTCAGGTGGAAGGCGTAGATGCCGAAGGCGCGCAGGCGCACCATGCCGAAATCCTTGTCGCGGATGGTGACCGGATTCGGCGTGCCCCACTTGCGATCGATCTTCTGCCGCGTGCTGAAGAAGTAGACGTCGGACTTGAAGGGCGACTCGAACAG
>JAIOPW010000163.1 GCA_021413665.1 Rhodocyclales bacterium
GCCTGCTGATCGGTCAGCTCGGACAGTTGCGCATTCAGCTTCTTCAGTTGCAGGCGCGCCACTTTTTCGTCGAGGTGCTTGGGCAGGGTGTAGACGCCCACCGGGTAGTCGGCGTTGCGCGAGAACAGCTCGATCTGCGCAATGGTCTGGTTGGCGAACGACGACGACATCACATAGCTCGGGTGTCCGGTGCCGCAACCCAGATTCACCAGGCGACCCTTGGCCAGCAGGATGATGCGCTTGCCGTCCGGGAAAATGATGTGATCGACCTGCGGCTTGATTTCTTCCCACTGGTAATTCTCGACCGAGGCGACGTCGATTTCGTTGTCGAAGTGGCCGATGTTGCAGACGATGGCCTGGTCCTTCATTTTCGCCATGTGGTCGTGCGTGATGACATGGTAGTTGCCGGTGCAGGTGACGAAGATGTCGGCCTTGTCGGCGGCGTATTCCATCGTCACCACGCGATAGCCTTCCATCGCCGCCTGAAGCGCGCAGATCGGATCGATCTCGGTGACCCACACCTGCGCCGACAGTGCGCGCATGGCCTGAGCCGAACCCTTGCCCACGTCGCCGTAACCGGCGATCAATGCGACCTTGCCGGCGATCATCACGTCGGTGGCGCGCTTGATGCCATCGACCAGCGACTCGCGGCAACCGTAGAGGTTGTCGAACTTGGACTTGGTCACCGAGTCATTGACGTTGATCGCCGGAATCTTGAGGTCGCCGCGCTCGTGCATCTGGTAGAGGCGATGCACGCCGGTGGTGGTTTCTTCCGTGACGCCCTTGATCTGTGCCAGACGCGTCGAATACCAGGTTTTGTCGACAGCCAGCTTGGCCTTGATCGCGGCGAACAGGATGCGCTCTTCTTCGGAAGTCGGCGCTGACAGGACGGCGATGTCCTTCTCGGCCTTGGTACCGAGATGCAGCAGCAGCGTCGCGTCGCCGCCGTCGTCGAGGATCATGTTGGAGTAGCCGTTGTCCGGCCATTCGAAGATGTGGTGGGTGTAATCCCAGTAGTCTTCCAGTGACTCGCCCTTGACGGCAAAGACGGCGATGCCGTCGGCGGCGATGGCCGCGGCGGCATGGTCCTGGGTCGAGAAGATGTTGCACGAGGCCCAGCGTACTTCGGCGCCGAGCGCCGTCAGCGTCTCGATCAGCACGGCGGTCTGGATTGTCATGTGCAGGCTGCCGGTGACGCGGGCGCCCTTGAGCGGCTGCGCCTTGGCGAATTCCTCGCGAATGGCCATGAGGCCGGGCATCTCCGTCTCGGCGATGCGAATTTCCTTGCGGCCCCAGGCGGCGAGGCCAAGGTCGGCGATTACGTAGTCTTTGCTGTCAGTCACGGCGTTCATGAGGGCTCCTTGAACTGTGACCGGGAGGGAGGCGAACTCACCCTGCCCGGTACGGGTTGGGTGAGCGCAGTTTGAAAATTGTCCGAGCCTGGGGGGTAAGCGGAAACTACCCTTGCAGCGCTCCTCGGGAAGAAGAGATTATATCTCTTTCCGGCAATTGCGTTGACGCACCGCCGCAAATCGGCCTATACTCGCCCCTCTCTGACGCGGGGTGGAGCAGTCTGGCAGCTCGTCGGGCTCATAACCCGAAGGTCGCAGGTTCAAATCCTGCCCCCGCAACCAATAAACATCGAGGGCCCGGCTTCTGCCGGGCCCTTTGTGTTTGCAACGACCGGATCAAACCTACAGCCCCGGCATCCATGCCGGCCTGAGAGGGGCCGCCTCCGGCGTCGTGATGGCGGCCCGGATCTCGGCGAGCAGGCGCGGCTTTTCGGCGCCGAGGGTTCCTTTCAGCACCAGACGGTTGGAAACGTGGTCGCTGCGGAATACGGTGCGCTGGAGCTCAAG
>JAIOPW010000102.1 GCA_021413665.1 Rhodocyclales bacterium
CGCCAGGGCGGCACGTCATTCACCGAATGCAGGTGGCCGACGATGCCCCAGGCGCGCGACAGGCGCTCGCCGGCATCGAGCATGGGTTGCACGAAGGCATCCCAGGTGGCGGCGGTTTGCGGCGCGGTCAGGCGCTCGATCAGGGCGCGGTTTTCATCCAGCAACTGGCGGATGGCGGGGGCGACGTGTTCGGGTTGAACCGCGTCGAAGCGGGGCAGGCCGCCGAAGTCGAGCAGGGGATTCATTGCGGGAGGATGATCCGTGGAGGGCAGAAGGACTGCATTTTGGGGCGGCAGCGGCAAAACGCAAGGGTCGCCCGACACCCGGCTGGCGATGTCCCTACTCGACGAGGTCTTTGTAGGCGTGAAAGCTGGCGTGGCCGAGCCACGGCATGACAAGTACCAGCCCAACCAGCGCGGTGGCGAAACCAAAGCCGGTAAGCAACATGATGATGAGCGCCCAGAAAGCCAGCGGCAGCGGATTTTCAGCGACCGCATTGAGGCTGGTTGCCAGCGCACAGAGCAGGTCGCAGCGCCGATCGACCAGCATCGGCATCGAGACCACGCTGAGGGCGAACACCACTGCCGCGAGCAGGCCACCCGCACTCACGTAGATGAAAAACATCAGATAGTGCGCCGGGTTGATCAGTACCTCGATCATCATGCCCACCGGCCCCAGCGGCCTGCCCTTGTAGAACACGGCCACGATCACCACGGACAAAACCTGCCAGGCGGTACCCGCCAGTATCGACAGCAGTCCGAAGCTGACCAGGGCGGACGGGTTGTGCTTCCAGGCGACCATCGAGTCGAAGACCGACGCCGGCTCATTGGCGAGATAACGGCGCGAGAGTTCATAGAGCCCGGCCAGCAGCATCGGTGCAACCAGCAGAAAACCGGTGATGGCGGCGGCAAAGAGATAGGGCAGATCCGCCGTAACACCCAGTATGACGGCGCCGGTCACGGCGATGGCAATGCCATAGAACAGGCTGGCAGCCGGTTGCCGCCAGAGGTCGTGCCACCCTTGCCCAAGCCATTTCAGCGGTGCGGCAAGAGCAACCTGGCGCACCTTGGGGAAAGTCGGCGCTGGCGGGACGGCGACGGACTCGGTCATTGCCCGCCGCCCGGCCTTCCCAGGGCATGGCCGCAAAAAACCAGCATGCGCCGTGAGCCCAAGTCGCCCCTGTTCCTGGATGAGGGGCCGGTGAAAAAGTCGTTGATTGTCGACACCATCAGATCGTATGCGGCCCGGCAAGGCGCGTCAGCGCCTCACGGTAGTTGGCGGCGGTCTTGTCGATGATGTCCCGAGGCAGCTTCGGTCCCGGTGCCCGCTTGTTCCAGTCCAGCGTTTCCAGGTAATCGCGGACGAACTGTTTGTCGAAGCTGGGCGGGCTGATGCCGACCTTGTAGCGGTCGGCGGGCCAGAAGCGCGATGAGTCGGGCGTCAGCACTTCGTCGATCAGGTAGAGGCGGCCGTCCTCGTCCTGGCCAAACTCGAACTTGGTATCGGCGATGATGATGCCGACCACGCGGGCGAAGGCGGCGGCCTCGCGATAGAGGCGCAGCGTGGTGTCTTTGACGGTCTTCGCCAGATTGGCGCCAATCAGCTTTTCGACGGCGGCGTAGTCGATGTTCTCGTCGTGGTCGCCCATTTCGGCCTTGGTCGCCGGAGTGAAAATCGGTGCCGGCAATTGCTGGGCCATCTGCAGGCCTGGCGGCAGGGCAATACCGCACACCGTGCCCGTCGCCTGGTAGTCCTTCCAGCCGGAGCCGATCAAATAACCCCTGGCAACCGCTTCTATCGGAAGTGGTTTCAGGCGCCGGACCACCAGTGCGCGGTCACGCACCTGACCTCTTTCCTCTTCGTTTGCCACGACCGTCTCGGGGTCGATCCCGGTAAGCTGGTTGGGCACCACATGGGCCAGCGTGCCGAACCAGAAATTTGCCCCCGCGGTGAGTCCGGCTCCCTTGCCGGGAATCGGGTCGGGCAGGATCACATCGAAGGCGGAAAGGCGATCGGTGGTGACGATGAGCAGCTTGTCTTCACCAACGGCGTAGATGTCACGGACCTTGCCGCGGCCAAGCAGCGGCAGGCTCTTGATGGTGGACTCGAACAGGGGGGGCGCGGAAATGGGCATGAAGATGCTCGGACAGAAAGTTTATTCCCGGACGTAGGCCTTGCCGCTCTTGTCGTCGGCATCCTCGCGATAGGGATAGCGGACATGGCCGTAGCGGATCACCAATACGGCCACAGTAAGGAGGAGAATCGCGGCAGCGACCGCCAGCATGCGCAATTCGCTCATTTCCTTGAGATCGAGGATCAGGTAGCGCGCCAGGGCCACCATGCCGATATACAGCGGAAAGCGCACCTGAACCTGCCCCGACTTCAAATACTGGCCGATCATCGCCAGGACTTCGAGGAACAGGAACATCAGCAGCAAATCGGCCAGGGCCACCCGATGTGACGCGACCATCACCATCGCCTCCTGGTACATGGCGATCGTGGTGGCGAAGGCGATCACCAGCAGGCCGGCATACTCGACAATGTCGAGGCCGCTGCTGAAGAACTTGCGCAGCCGGTCGAATGTGTGGGACTGGATGTTCATCGGAGACCAGACGAAAAGGCCGCCGAAAATCTCCGGCGGCCCGAAACTTTACCGCAAATCACCTGTTACTTCACGATCGCTGTCAGTTCGCCCTTCTTGTAACGCTCCGCCATCTTTTCCAGCGACATCGGCTTGATCTTGCTGGCCTGGCCGGCACAGCCAAACGCCGTGTAGCGCGCGACGCAGATGTCCTTCATCGCCTTGCGGGCGGCAGCGAAGTATTTGCGCGGATCGAAATCCTTGGTGTTCTCGGCCAGGTACTTGCGGATCGCGCCGGTGGAGGCCATGCGCAGGTCGGTGTCGATGTTGATCTTGCGCACGCCGTGCTTGATGCCTTCGACGATTTCCTCGACCGGCACGCCATAGGTTTCGCCCATGGTGCCGCCGTACTGGTTGATGATCTTGAGCCAGTCCTGGGGCACGGAGGAAGAACCGTGCATTACCAGGTGGGTATTCGGAATGCGGGCGTGGATTTCCTTGATGCGGTCGATGCGCAGCACCGCGCCGGTGGGCGGCCGGGTGAATTTGTAGGCGCCGTGCGAGGTGCCGATGGCAATCGCCAGCGCATCGACGCCGGTCGCCTTGACGAATTCGGCGGCCTCATTGGGGTCGGTCAGCAACTGGTCGTGCGACAGCGCGCCTTCCGCGCCATGGCCGTCTTCCTTCTCGCCCATGCCGGTCTCCAGCGAACCCAGGCAACCGAGTTCGCCTTCCACCGAAACGCCGATGGCGTGGGCGATATCGACCACGTGCTTGCTGACGCGGGCGTTGTACTCGAAACTCGCCGGGGTCTTGGCATCTTCCTGCAGCGAGCCGTCCATCATCACGCTGGAGAAACCCGAGCGCATCGACTGGATACAAACCGCCGGGCTGGCGCCGTGATCCTGGTGCATCACGATCGGGATATCCGGATGGGTCTCGATCGCCGCTTCGATCAGGTGGCGCAGATAGGGCTCGCCGGCATATTTGCGGGCGCCGGCCGAGCCCTGCATGATAACGGGGCTGTTGGTTTCGGCGGCGGCCTCCATGATGGCCTGGATCTGCTCCAGGTTATTGACGTTGAAGGCGGGCAGGCCGTAGCCGTTTTCGGCGGCGTGGTCGAGCAGTTGACGCATGGATACTAAGGGCATGGCATTCTCCTGAAAATGAATTTTTGCTTTGCGGGCTTACTGGTGGGATCGGTGCTCGCCGACCTTGATAATTATCATCGTGTTGGTGCCCCCGGGCTTGCCGATGGGCTCGCCGATGGTCAGTACGATCAGATCGCCAACCGCCACGGCACCGGCGGCAATCAGCGCTTCCTCGGCATCAAACAGCACCTGATCGCGATCGTGTCCGCTTTGCGGCACCATGACCGGAAACACCCCCTTGAAGATGCTCACCTTGTAACGCGTCCGCACTTCCTGGGTAAGGGCATAAATCGGAATGCCGGTATTGAGGCGCGACATCCATAAAGCGGTCGAACCGGACTCCGTCAGCGAGGCAATGGCCTTGACTTTCAGGTGGTGCGCCGCGAATAGCGCCGCCATCGCAATCGACTGGTCGATGCGGGTGAATACCCGATTCAGGAAGTGCGTATCGAGCGGGAAGTCGGAGGATTTTTCAGCCTCGACGCAGATGCGCGACATCGCCTCGACCGTTTGCACCGGGTAATCCCCGGTTGCGGTTTCCGCCGAGAGCATCACCGCGTCCGTACCGTCGAGCACCGCATTGGCCACATCCGAAACTTCGGCACGCGTCGGTACCGGGCTGTGGATCATCGACTCCATCATCTGCGTCGCGGTGATGGCGAATTTGTTGAACTCGCGCGCGGTGCGGATGATGCGCTTTTGCAACGCGGGTACCGCCGCGTCGCCGACTTCGACCGCCAGGTCGCCGCGCGCGACCATGACGCCGTCGGTGGCCTCCAGGATGTTGTTCAGGTTTTCGATCGCCTCGACGCGCTCTATTTTTGCCACCAGCAGGGCATTCGAACCGGCTGCTTGCAGCAGGGCGCGGGCCAGGCGCATGTCGTCGCCCGACTTGGGAAAGGACACGGCGACATAGTCGATGCCGAGGCTCGCCGCGGTGCGGATGTCCTCCATGTCCTTGGCGGTCAGGGCCGGCGCCGTGAGTCCGCCGCCCTGCTTGTTGATGCCCTTGTTGTTCGAGAGTTCGCCATCGTGCCGGTTCCGGCACAGGATTTCCTTGCCGCGAACCTGCAACACATCGAACACGGTGCGCCCATCATCGAGCAGCAGCACGTCGCCGGATTTCACATCGTTGACCAGATCCGGATAGTCGAGCCCCACCCGTCCTTCGTCACCCAGGGTGCACGTTGCATCCAGGATGAATTCCTGGTTGGCCTTGATCTGGATCGGACCGGAAGCGAATTTGCCGATGCGTATTTTTGGACCTTGCAGGTCGGCCATCACTCCCACGGTGCGTCCGGCTTCATGCGCGGCCGTCCGCAGCGCGTCGACGCGCTTGCGATGATCCTCGGCCGTGCCATGGGAAAAGTTGATTCGAACCACATCGACCCCGGCAGACACCAGAGCCAGCATGCGCTCCGGACTACTCGACGCCGGCCCCAGCGTCGCGACAATTTTGGTCGAGCGCTGGAGGGGAGAGGTCATCCAGCGGCCCGCTGTTCGAGCATCTCCACGGCCGGCAGCTTCTTGCCCTCGAGGAACTCAAGGAAGGCGCCGCCGGCGGTCGAGATGTAGGACACCTTGTCGTAGATGCCGTACTTCTGGATCGCGGCAATGGTGTCGCCGCCACCGGCCAGGGTGAAGGCCCCGGTGTTGGCAATGGCCATGGCGATGGCCTTGGTGCCTTCACCGAACTGGTCGAATTCGAAGACGCCGACCGGGCCGTTCCATACCACCGTGCCGGCCTTCATGATGATGTCGACCAGTTCCTGTGCCGATTTCGGCCCGATGTCGAAAATCATGTCGTCGTCGCCCACGGCGCCGGCGTCCTTGGTCACGGCCGGTTCCGCGGCGTCGAACTTCTTGCCGCAGACCACGTCGGTCGCAATCGGGATGGTCGCGCCGCGCGCTGTCATCTTCTTCATCAGGGCCTGGGCCGTGGGCACCAGGTCGTCCTCGCACAGCGACTTGCCGACGTTTTTGCCACTGGCCTTGAGGAAGGTGTTGGCGATGCCGCCGCCGACCACCATCTGGTCGACCTTCTCCGAAAGCGCCTCAAGCACCGTCAGCTTGGTCGACACCTTGGAGCCGCCGACGATGGCGACCATCGGCCGCGCCGGGGTAGCCAGGGCCTTGGTCAGCGCTTCCAGTTCCTCGGCCACCAGCAGTCCGGCGCAAGCGGCCGGGGCGTACTGGGCGACGCCGTAGGTCGAGGCTTCGGCGCGATGCGCGGTGCCGAAGGCGTCCATCACGAACAGGTCGCACAGCGCCGCGTACTTGCGCGCGGTGGCTTCCACGTTCTTTTTCTCGCCCTTGTTGAAGCGGCAGTTCTCCAGCAGCACGACTTCGCCCGCGGCCACTTCGAAGCCGCCGTCCACCCAGTCGCGGATCACGCGCACCGGCCTTCCAAGCTTGGCGGCCATGACATCGGCTACCGGCTTGAGCGAGTTCTCCTCGGCATACACCCCTTCTTCGGGGCGGCCGAGGTGCGAAGTCACCATCACCCTGGCGCCGGCCTTGAGGCACAGCTCGATGGTCGGCATCGATGCCGTGATACGGGCATCGGAGGTGACCTTGCCATCCTTGACCGGGACGTTGAGGTCGGCGCGGATGAAGATGCGCTTGCCGGCCAGGTCGAAATCGGTGAGACGTTTGAACGTCATGCGTATTTCCCGATGCCTTACTTCGCGACGTGCTTGACGAAGCGAAGCATGTTGCAGGTGTAGCCGTATTCGTTGTCGTACCAGGCCACGACCTTGACGAAGGTCGAGTCGAGGGCGATGCCGGCTTCGGCGTCGAAGGTCGACGGTGCGGGATTGCCGCGGAAGTCAGTGGCGACCACTTTCTCTTCGGTATAGCCGAGGATGCCCTTCATCGCACCTTCGGAGGCGGCCTTCATCGCGGCGCAGATTTCCTTGTAGGACGCTTCCTTGACCAGTTCCACCGTCAGGTCGACCACCGAAACGTCGGAGGTCGGCACGCGGAAGGACATGCCGGTCAGCTTCTTGTTCAGTTCGGGAATCACCACGCCGACGGCCTTGGCGGCGCCGGTCGAAGAAGGGATGATGTTTTCCAGGATGCCGCGGCCGCCGCGCCAATCCTTGTTGGACGGGCCGTCGACGGTCTTCTGCGTCGCCGTGGCGGCGTGCACAGTGGTCATCAGGCCGCGCTTGATGCCCCAGTTGTCGTGCAACACCTTGGCCACCGGGGCCAGGCAGTTGGTGGTGCAGGAAGCGGCGGAAACGATGGTCTCACCGGCGTACTTGGTGTGATTCACGCCATAGACGAACATCGGCGTGTCGTCCTTCGACGGCGCCGATTGGACGACCTTCTTGGCTCCTGCGGCGATGTGCTTCTGGCAGCCTTCCTTGGTCAGGAACAGGCCGGTGGAGTCGATCACCAGGTCGGCACCGATTTCGCTCCACTTGAGTTCCGCCGGATCCTTGACGGCCGTCAGGCGGATCTTCTTGCCATTGACGATCAAGTTGCTGCCTTCGACGACGATGTCGCCCTTGAAATTGCCGTGCACCGAGTCGTACTTCAGCATGTAGGCGAGATAGTCCGGCTCCAGCAGGTCGTTGATGCCGACGATCTCGATGTCCGAGAACTCGGCTTCCTTGGCGACGGCACGAAACACCATGCGACCGATGCGACCGAAACCATTGATGCCAACTTTGATAGCCATTTGGAAATCTCCCGTTAGTGAATTAAATGAATTGCTCGACGGTCTTGACGAGGTTTGCCACCGTGAAACCGAATTCCTTGAACAGCGCGCCGGCCGGGGCCGACTCGCCGAAGCGGTTGAGCCCGATCACTGCGCCCTGGCCGCCGTCGACCGCGCCGACATACTTGTGCCAGCCGTCGGTGACGCCGGCTTCGATGGCGATGCGCGGCACGCCCTTGAGCAGCACCGATTCGCGGTAGGCGGCATCCTGGCGATCGAATACGTTGGTGCTGGGCATCGATACCACGCGCACCGGGATCTCGGCTTCCATCGCGGCCTGCGCCTTGAGGGCAATTTCCACTTCGGAGCCGGTGGCGATGATGATGGCCTTGGGCTTGCCGTTCTTCGCCTCGGAAATGATGTAGCCGCCGCGTGCGATGTTGGCGATGGTCGCCGCATCGCGTGGCACGAAGGGCAGGTTCTGGCGCGACAGGCACAGCGAACTCGGGCCGGTCAGCTTTTCCACCGCCGAGGTCCAGGCCACCATGGTTTCGACCGTGTCGCAGGGGCGCCAGACGTCCATGTTGGGGATCATGCGCAGCGTCGCGGTCTGTTCCACCGGCTGGTGGGTCGGGCCGTCCTCGCCGAGGCCGATCGAATCATGCGTGAATACATAGATCACGCGCTGCTTCATCAGCGCCGACATGCGCAGGGCGTTGCGGGCGTACTCGGAGAACATCAGGAAGGTGCCGCCGAAGGGCAGCAGCCCACCGTGCAGCGCCATGCCGTTCATGATGTGGGCCATGCCGAACTCGCGCACGCCGTAGGAGATGTAGTTGCCGGTGCCCTTGCCGGAGACGGGTTTGCAGCCGGTCCAGTTGGTCAGGTTGGAGCCGGTCAGGTCGGCGGAACCGCCGAGGAACTCGGGCAGGGCCGGGGCCAGGGCGTTGATGGAAATCTGCGAGGCTTTGCGCGTGGCGACCGTTTCAGCCTTGGCGTTGGCACCTTCGATGACTTTCTTCGCATGCTCGGTCCAGTTGGCCGGCAGCTCCTTCGCCATGCGGCGCTTGAACTCGGCGGCCTCGGCCGGGAAGGCCTTGGCGTAGGCATCGAATTTCTTCTGCCAGGCGGCTTCCTGTTCCGCGCCTTTGGTCTTGGCATCCCAGCCGGCATAGACTTCGGCGGGGATTTCGAAGGGGGCATGGGACCAGCCGATGTTGGCGCGGGCGGCGGCGATTTCGGCATCGCCCAGCGGCGCGCCGTGCACATCGTGGGTGCCCTGCTTGTTCGGTGCGCCGAGGCCGATCACGGTCTTGCAGCAGATCAGCGAGGGCTTGTCGGTCACCGCCTTGGCGGCTTCGATTGCGGCATTGAGGGCAACCGGGTCGTGGCCGTCGACGTTCGGCACGACGTGCCAGCCGTAGGCTTCGAAGCGCTTCGGTGTGTCGTCCGTGAACCAGCCTTCGACGTGGCCGTCGATCGAGATCCCGTTGTCGTCCCAGAAGGCGGTCAGCTTGCCCAGGCCCCAGGTGCCGGCCAGCGCGCACGCCTCGTGCGAGATGCCCTCCATCAGGCAGCCGTCGCCGAGGAA
>JAIOPW010000251.1 GCA_021413665.1 Rhodocyclales bacterium
TCAGGGCGAACGGAAAGACAGGCTCAGGGCGAACGGAAAGACAGGCTCAGGGCGAACGGTTTCACTCAGGGCGAACGGTTTCACTCAGGGCGAACGGTGGTTAAGCTCACCGAAGTCGCCGCCGCCGTCATCGAAAGGCGCGCGGCGGATGGTGCCATGGAGTTCCTGCTCGGCCAGCGCGCGCCCGGCACCTTCTACCCCGGCTACTGGGAATTCCCCGGCGGCAAGGTCGAGCCCGGCGAAACGCCGCATGCGGCGCTGGTGCGCGAGCTGAGCGAGGAGCTGGGCATAGGCGTGACGCGCGCCGACCCCTGGCTGCGCCGCGAGCATGTCTATGAGCACGCCCATGTCCGACTCAATTTTTTTCGCGTGCGCGAATGGCGTGGCGAACTGCACGACCATGTGCATAGCGCCCTGGCCTGGCAGCGTGCCGACGGCCTGACGGTGTCACCGATGCTGCCGGCCAATGCGCCGGTGCTGGCCGCGCTGGCCCTGCCGGATTTTTACGCCATCACCCATGCCGGCGAGATCGGCGTCGACGCGCAGCTCATGGCTCTGGCTCACGCACTGGAGGGTGGCCTCAAGCTGGTGCAATTGCGTGAGCCGACGCTCGATGCGGCGCGCCGGTCCGCCTTCGTCCATGCCGCCGTCGACCTCTGCCATCACTATGGTGCGCGGGCGCTGGTCAATGGCGACTCGGGCCTGGCCTTGGCCGCCGGCGCGGACGGGGTGCATTTGCCGGCGCTGCAATTGGCGGCGCAAACGGCGCGGCCGGACTTTGCGCTGGTCGCGGCGTCCTGTCATTCCGCGGCGGAACTGGAACGGGCGGCACAACTCGGCTGCGACTTCGCGGTGTTCGGCCCGGTGCGGGAAACGGCCAGCCATCCGGGTGTCGCCGGCATCGGCTGGGACAATCTGGCCGCCGCGCTCGCCGTGCCGCCACTGCCGACTTTTGCCCTGGGCGGAATGTCGCGGGCAGATCTCGATGCCGCGCAACGCGCCGGCGCCCACGGCATTGCGGCGATTCGCGCCGCGTGGGACAGCTAGCGATTCAGTTGCCGCTTACTCGGACTGGTCTTCCGGATGCGGCTCTTCCGTTGCCTCGATGCGATACCCGTCTGTTGCCCAGGCAACGAAATCGATGCCCTTGCAGCGCGCCGAACAAAACGGCCGGTAGCGATTTTCGGCAATCCATTCGACATCCGCCCCGCATTTCGGGCAGGCGACGATACGCGGCGCAGCGGGCCTTACAGGTTGCACAGCGTAAGTTCGAAATTCACCGTCGAGTCAATCTGCCGCGGGCGCTGGTCCATGTCCGGACGCAGGAAGCGGATGTTGATGGCGAACTTGCCGGCGGAAATCTCGGGCAGGCAGGGTTCACCCTGGCCGGTCTTCAGGCGCACCAGTTGCGCGCTGCGACCGCCCAGCATGAGCTGGAAGGTGCCGCGTTGCGCCGCCTGCTGTTCCGAGCGGCCGGAAGCGCGCAGCAGGCGCAGGACGATGGCCAGTCCGTCGCGGATCGGCAGCATGGGCCCGATCCAGCCGCGGATGTCCTGCTGGCGCAGCGCCGGGTCGCGATGGCGCCAGTAGTGATAGCCGGGCAGGTCGAACTCGCAGACACCGCCGGGGATGGCGGCGCGGTTCTTGATGGTCATCAGCCATTCGTTTTCGCGCAGGTAGTGGCCGATCTTGCCGTGCATGGCAAGCATCAGCGCGCTGGCCTGCTCGATCTCGTAGAGCGCGCCGGAGAGCGCATCTTCGGAAATCTCGGGATTGTTGCGGAAGGACAGCAGTATCTGCCGCTGGCGCTCGAGTTCCTGCACCAGATCGAACTTCAGCTCGGCGCGGCCGGCGACTTCGAGGATTTCGAACAGCGTGACCAGCGCCACATGGTGTTCGAGCGCACCTTCGGCGGCCGCGAAATGCATGATCTTGTCAAACAGATCTTCGAGCCGCAATAGCGTGCGAACGCGCTCGCTGAGAGGGTATTCGTAAGTGATCACGCGCCGGTCGAATGGGGAAAATTCTTGCGATTGTGACCCAATTCAGGGCAAACCTCAACCAACGCGGCGCGAAGATGCAAGATATTGCTGGTGCAGGCGTTCGATCCGGGGCGGCAATTCGGTTAGCGCCCCATCGTTGTCGATGACATCGTCGGCCGCCGCCAGGCGCTCGGCACGCGTCGCCTGCGCCGCCAGGATGCGTCCGACTTCTTCCCGGGCAAGCCCGTTGCGGCTCATGACGCGGGCGATCTGGGTCGTCTCGGCGCAATCGACGACGGCGATCCGGTCGACGCGCTTGCGGTAGCCGCCGGACTCGATCAGCAGCGGCACCATGAGAATGACATAGGGCGAGCCGGCGCTCCCGTCCGCGAGCCGGCGCTCGCTCGCGTCACGGATCATGGGGTGGAGGATCGCTTCCAGGCGCCTGCGTGCCGACGGGTCGGCAAAGACGATGGCGCGCATCGCGGCGCGGTCGAGCGCGCCGTTGGCACCGGCCACCTGGTCGCCGAATTCGGCGCGAATCGCCGGCATCGCCGCGCCACCCGGTGCGGTCAGGGCGTGGGCAATGGCGTCCGTGTCGACCACGAGCACGCCGCGCGCGGCGAACAGGTCGGCAACGGCGCTCTTGCCGCTGCCGATGCCGCCGGTGAGCCCGACAACATACGTCATGGCCCGCATTCGCCGAGCGTGGCATCGGCATAGGGCGCAATGAGTTTCGGCAGTTGCTGCAACAGCGTCGCCGCTTCGCCGCGGGTTTCGACGGCGGCCTTGAGGGCGGGCTGTGGGCGGGCATCGACGCGTGCCGACTTGATTCCCTTCTTTGCCAGTCCCTGCAGGAGCTCGCGCGCCGCCGCTTCGGTGGCGAAGCTGCCCAGAACGATTTCATGGCGACCTCCCTCGAGCGCGACGGACTTGGGCGCTTCGACGCCGAGCCGCGTCAATTCGGCAAGTTTCTTGTCGGCCGCGGCCTTGTTGGCCAGGTCGGTGATCACCACCAGATGCAGGGCCGGCTCGGCGACCGGCAGGATTCGAGCCTCCGCTCCGCCCGCGACTACCGCGGCCGAAAGGGCTTCCGCGTTGGCGAGGGTCAGGCCGTTGACCGACCGGCAAGTCACCTCGGCGACTTTCGCGGCGGGCGGCCGGGCATCGCTCACGATGCGCAGTTTCTCGGCGTTCAGTTGCTGTTCGAGTCGATGTGGTTCCCGGCTTTCATCGGATGTGCCGAAATAGCCCTGGTTCCAGACGAAGAAGATCAGGTTGGCCAGTACCAGCAGGAAAAAGAACAGGCGCAAGGCAGGCCCCTCAGTGTGTCCCGGCCGGCGAGGCGGCGGGTAGGTGTCGGGTCAGGCGCATTGGCGGGTTCCCGGAACAACGGCAGATTCGACGGCACCACGCGTCACGTCTCGGCGCACGACCCGTTCGGGCCTGAACTCCGTGCGCAGAATGTCGTAGGCGGTCGCCGCGGCAGCGCGATTATCCTGGCTATAGTTGCAGACGTAAAGGTCGAGCGTGACCGAGCCCAGCTCCGGCCAGGTGTGAATCGCCAGATGGGATTCGGCGAGAACCAGGGCGCCGGTGGCGCCGGCTCCCGCGAACTGATGAAAGGCCTCGGCGACCACCTCCAGTCCGGCGGCTGCACAGGCGCGGCGACACAGCGCAGCCAGCATCCCCGCGTCGAGCAGCAGGTGCTGGTCGCCCTTGCAGGCGTGGAATTCGGCAAGTATGTGGAGGCCGTTCATAGCGAGGACGCATAGGATACGCCGAGCCGGGCCAGCGTGCGCTCGGCGGCCAGTACGCCGCGGAAATTCGCTTCCTCGAACAGCGACAGGCCGGAGACATCGGCGTGGGCGAACTGGATGCCGGCCGCGCCTTTCTCGAAGGGGTCGCGCAGGCCGCTCCACAGCCTGCCGGGCAGGGGGCGAATCATGGCGTGCGCGTGGCGGTGGATGTCGATGCGTGTCGCCAGCTCGCGAATCTCCGGGTGCGGCCGCGACAGGTCGGCCAGCACCTCTGTGGCCCAGGCGTCGCGGCCATGCAAGAGTCGGCGCGGGTGGGACGCCGATTCTTCGTGCAATGCGCGGTACCAGGTGATCACCGTCGGCCCCGGTGCGTAGCGCAGTTGCTGGTGGCTGGCCACCACATAGCCCAGCGCAGGGCTGTCATGCAGCACATTGTCCCAGGCCAGCGGATGCCCGGCGCGCGTTTCGGGCGCTCCCGACAACGTGAGATTCGCCACGATCCACGGTGCATACCCGGCACCCCTGGTGGCCGCCAGCCATTCCGGCCGTGGCGCCGCGAACACATGCGGGATCAGGAACAGCGGCGCGGCCCAGATCAGCTCACGCGCCACAATGCGGATGCTGCGGTTCTCGGCGGCAAGATAGACGTCGCAGACGATGTCCCGTTTGCGCTGCTCGATCCGGAACACCATCGCGTCGACCTGTGTCCGGTTGTGCGCCGCACGGGCCAGGCCGCGCGCCAGCCAGGCGTTGCCTTCCGGCGCCGTCAGCACTTGTCCTTCGCCGTCGCGGCAGGCGAAGTAGTGAAGGCCGGCCCAGGCCGAGGTCTGCGCGGCGGCGGTGCCATAGTCGTCGCGACAGGCGTAATCGACCAGCCAGTGCAGGCCGGGCGCCGTGTAGCCCTCGGTCAGCAGCCAGTCGTGCATGGTGATGCGGTCCAGTGCCAGCAGCTTCGGGTCGCGGCTGGACAGTGCCAGCGGCAGGGCAAAGGCGCGGCGACCGGCACTGTCGCGCCATTGGCGCAGTTCGGCGACATGGTCCTGGAAGCGCTTGTATTGCGCCCGTTCCGCCTGCGGCACGCCCATCGCCGGCCACAAGCCGTCCTGCCAATAGCCGTTGGTATACAGCCGTTCCTGCGGGGCGTGACACAGGTACTTTTCGTCGTAGGCCGGGTGCGCGGCATCCGGGTCGCCCCGCAGCACGCCGAGTTCGGCCAGCAACTGGCGCGTCGCGCGCGCTTCGCGTGGCGGCAGTGGCAGGTAGTGTGCGCCGAGCGGATAGGTCGAAACTTCGTTCCGGCCGGCGCGGGAATTGCCGCCCGCCTCGCTCTCCATTTCCAGCAGCAGGAAATCGTCGCAGCCCGAGCGCGCCAGCTTCCACGCCGCAGAAAGCCCGCCGATGCCGCCGCCGGCGATCGCTATCGTGACATGGCGCGTTTCGGTCGGCGCCGGAAAGTCGGGTTTGCGCAACCGATGGCCGAGCGCATCGTTGGCGCCCGAAAGCGTGCCCGGCGGCAGGGGTGGTGCGGCCTTGGAACCGCAAGCGGCCAATGCGGCGGCGGCTGATGTCGCGGCAAGGAAGTCACGGCGGCGCATGGATCAATGCGCCTGTACCCTGCCCCACTCGCGCTCGAAGATCCGCACCAGGTTCTGGTTGTCGAGGCGGTTGGGTTCGGCAGCGACGCGCGCCATGTCGGCCGGGAAGTGGAACAGTGCCGGCAGTGCATCCGGCGTGACGAAGCGCGTCGTCACCGGGATGCTCGCCGGCGGTTTGTATTCGCGTTTGCCGGCGAGGATGAAGCCCCATTCGCCGAAGCTGGGCACCAGCGCGTGATAGGGCGCGGTCTGCCAGCCGGCCGCTTCGAGGGTGGCGACCACG
>JAIOPW010000252.1 GCA_021413665.1 Rhodocyclales bacterium
CTTCATGTGCCGGCCGTGGCGGCGCATCCAGAGCACCATTTGCAGGATCAGGCCCGCGGCGAACAGCACCATGCCCACCTGGAATATTTCAAGGGCCTTGCCTTCGAGCTGGCTTTGCGCGGCAAAAGTGGCGAAACCGAGCACCACCGCCAGTCCGAGTCCGGCCGCCACACCCGCCCAGAGCCCGCGCCGCAGAGCCGCCGGCTCCGGCTGGCGGGCGATCCAGGCCAGCAACACGCCGATCACCAGCATGGCTTCGAGGCTTTCGCGAAAGACGACGATCAGGGCGTTGAGCATGGCGTATTACTTCGCAATAAGCTCCATCGTGCCGGTGGCGGCATGGAACTCGTCGATAAAGCGATAGCTGCCGGGTTTCAGCGGATGGATCACTAGGAAGGAGCTGGCGCCCGGCGCCAGCACTTTTTCGACGCGCAGGTCGAGGTTCTCGAATTCGATCGGGCCGGGGCCTTCGTTCCTGATCGTGAGCTTGATCTTTTTCCCGGCCGGGACCTCGATCCGTGCCGGCTGCAGGCGGCCATCTTTCGCCACGATGGCGAAGGTCGGCAATTCTGCGGTCTGGGCAAAGGCACCGCCAGAAAACGCACACAGCGCCGCAGCGGACAGGATAGAGATCAGTGGCGGGCGCATGTTCAGAAGCCGATCTTCGCGCGCAGGCCGAACACCCTGACGGCCGGCGCCGCAGCGTTGCCGCCGGGCTGGCGGATCCACTGGAAGTCGGGCGTCAGTTCCACCTTGCTGTTGAGCTTGTAGCGGTAGTAGAGCTCGACCAGTTTTTCCGAGCCGCCGGCCTGGTAGCCGAAGTCGGGCACGGTGTCGCCGTCCGCATCGATGGTCAGCGAGTCGTTGCGGAAATCGGCGCTGGTACGCAGCGACCCAAAGGCCAGGCCGATGCTGTCGGCGGCGCGCGACCACGGATTGCCGGCCAGTTCGGCGCCGACGGCGAGGGCGCGGTCGAAGCGCACCTTGCCCTTGAGCTGGTGACCATAGCGGCCGAACAGCGTCAGGTTGTCGGTCACTTTCTGGTCGGCCGAGAAGCCGATGCCGGAATGCTTGCGTTCGATCTGGTCGTAGTTGCTGCCGCGCCCCTGGCTCCAGAGGTAGGCGCGGTAGCTGCCCGGCAGGTGGTTGATGTGTGCGGCGGACTCGGCCTGGGCGATGACGAGGGGTCCGGCCAGGGAGCCGGTGAAGTTGGCGCCGGATCCGGAAGCGAAGGCGCCCAGCGAGAGCGCCCACTCGCCGCCCTTCTGGCTGCTGTTTTCATACTTGACGATGGCGCCCGGCGCAAAGCCGTAGGCGTCGGCGCGGATGTCGCCGCCGGAATCGAGCAGCGGGTTGTGCACGAAGGCGTTGTTGAGGAAGCGCGACGACTCGTCGTCGGCGATGCCGTTCTGGTCGAAGAAGACGAAGGGGTCGATCTTGCCGGCGGTCAGGTACAGGTGCTCGCGCGCGTTGGCCTTGAAGCCGTCGTCCATCAGCGGGATCTTGAGCTGGTACCAGGCCTGGGCCAGGATGGCGAAGGAATCGTCGGCGCCGGCATTGGTCTGGAATGCGGTGGTGTTGGCGGTGCTGGTGTAGGTCGGGCGCAGGCCGATGCCGGTGCCCTGGCCGAAACGGAAGTGGGTGAAGATCTTGCCCTCGGTGTCGCCC